>DATEIG010000507.1:0-4662 GCA_035279185.1 Mycobacterium sp. | reverse complement strand
GTTGCGATCGAGGACCGCCGAGAACCATTCCGCCTCTACCGCAGTGCGGACGTCGTTGATCCACGGGGTGTCAAGCGACGCGAACGGCGTGCCGCGCCACAAATCCAGCGCCTCACCGAAGAGAACATCCGCTTCGACCGCGGCCGCCGCCAAGCGGGCCCGGCCCACCAGCCGCCGAAACCTGTGCAGGTCGACTGACATCGGGTCGGCTGCCAGCGAGTAGCCGCCCGGCTGGCGGGCGATGTCCACGCCATGACCGCCCAACGCCTGCCGGAGCCGGGACAGATAGCCGGCCAACGAGTTCCTGGCGCGGTGCGGAAGTTCGTCAGACCAGACGCGTTCGATGATCCGGTCCGAGGGCACGACGCGGTTGACGTCGACCAGCAGCGCCATCAGGACGCAGCGCTGGCGGGTTGCCCCGATGTCGAGTGGCCGCCCGTCGGCCACGACCTCGACGTCGCCGAGCACCCGAAACTCCACCGCCACCCGTACAGCATGACCGCTGGCGGCCGGCTGAACTGCGGATTGACCGCTCGCTAGGGTCTACGGGCCTCGTCCTCGCCGAGTGCGACCTCTTCGTCGAATTCAGCGGGCACGAACTCGGGCGCACGCGACGTCCGCCACGCCAGGTACACGAACGACGCCCAGGCGACGACGATCACCGCATAGACCACGGTCGACCACGGCGAACCGATCTCGAAGTACGTGACCAGCTTCTGCGCATTGGTCAGCACGATGACGCCGCCGACCGCGGTACCGAGGATCGCCGGGCTGATGCGGCTGACAAGCCAGGCGGCGAACGGGGCCGCGAGGACGCCACCCAGCGCGAGGCCCAGCACGATCGGGATGTTGTGCAGGAACTCCTCGCGCAGACCGACCAGGAAGCCGAGCGACGCCGAGACCGCGACGAGGAACTCCGAGGCGCTGACGGAACCGATGACGGTGCGGGGTGCCGTTTTTCCGCTCGACAGCAGGGTGCTGGTGGTGACGGGCCCCCAGCCTCCGCCGCCCGACGCATCGATGAATCCTCCGAAGAGACCGAGCGGGGCGAGGAACTTCGCGCCGTGCCTGGTGTGTCCCGGCTTGACCGCAGGCGGTGTGCGCAGCGAAAAGCGCAGCAGCACATAGGCTCCGATCGCGAGCAGGATGGCCGCCATGACCGGTGCGGCGTCCTCGGTGGACAACGACGACAGCGCGGTCGCGCCGAGGAAAGCACCGATCGCCCCGGGCACGCCGAGTTTTGCGACGATGCTCCAGTCGATGTTCTTGAAGCGCCAGTGCGAAACTCCGGACGCGAGTGTGGTCCCGACCTCGGCCAGATGGACGGCCGCGCTCGCCTGTGCCGATGCCACACCGGAGAGCACCAGAAGCGTTGACGCGGTGACGCCGAAAGCCATGCCGAGCGCGCCGTCGACCAACTGTGCACCGACGCCGACGAGGGTGAAGATGATCAATGAACGCATCAGGTGTGTTGCTTTCGTCGCGGTGCCAGGCGGTTTGGCAACAACGTATTCGCCGGGTGCAGCGGTGGCGACTCAACCGGTGTCGCGCCACCACCGGTGCGACGGATCATCACGTCACGTCGAAACCCGTTACCAGCCGATACGTCGCCGCGTCGTCTGCCCTCGCGCGATCACGCACTTCGCACCGGCGTGAACATAACCCTGTGTTTCGCCGCGGTCGCCGACGTTAATGGCGTCATGAGCGCCACGATCAGTTCGACCGAGCTGAATGATCGGCTCGACTCGCAGACGGCTCCGTTCGTCCTCGATGTCAGGACTCCCGCGGAGTTCGAGACCGCACACATCGCCGGCTCGATCAACATCCCACTCGACGTCCTACGCGATCATCGCCGGGACGTGGCCGGCCGACTCGACGGTGACGTCGTGCTGGTGTGCAAGTCCGGCCAGCGCGCCGCCACGGCCGAGAGCTTGTTGCGCGACGCCGGGGTGGGCGGCGGCATCGTGTTGCAGAACGGCCTCACGGACTGGCAACGCCACGGCTTCGCCGTCGACCGGGGACGGCAACGCTGGGAACTCGAACGTCAGGTGCGGCTTGTCGCGGGCTCGATCGTGCTGACGTCGATACTCGGCAGCATCGCGGCCCCGAAGCTGAAGTGGGTGGCCGCGGCGATCGGCGGAGGGCTGACGTACGCGGCGCTCAGCGACACCTGCGCGATGGCGACGGCGTTGTCGAAGCTGCCGTACAACCGGGCGGACGCCGCGGACGGCCCGACTCTGGTGTCGCGGATTCCGGCGCGGCCGTAGTGCGTCAGTCGAGGAAGCCGTGCAACAGCGCGGCGGACCCCGCGACGTGCGCCAGCATCGCGGCGGCGGCACCATCGCCGTCGCCGGCGAGCACAGCCATGACGATCGCCTCGTGCTGTTCATCGGAATGCGCGATGTTGCGCGGCAGCAGGGGGATCTGGTCGAGCAGCGCGTTGAGCCGCATGCGGTTCTCGGCCACCAGGGTCACCAGCGACGGCGACCCGGCGGCCTCGGCGATCGCCAGGTGAAACCTCGAATCCAGCCGGCGGTAATCGGCGGCGGGCGCCCCGCGCACATCGGTCATCCTCGCCCACAACACTTCTCGCTCCGCGGCGGTCAACGTCTGGGTGGCCGCCATCCGCGCGGCACCCACTTCGAGGACCTCCCGCAGCCGCAATGCGTCGTCGAGCTCGGCGCGCGTCACCCGAGGCCGGTCGCCGATGTGCGTCGGCAGCGCTTCGGCCAGAAAGGTGCCGCCGTAGCGTCCCCGCCGCGACACGAGGTAGCCGGCGTCGGCCAAGGACTTGATCGCTTCCCGCACGGTGTCGCGGCTCACCCCGAGTCGGGTCGCGAGCTCACGCTCGGGCGGTAACGACTCCCCCGGCTGCAGCACACCGAGCCGGATCGTCTGGAGAAGCCGTCCGACGGTGTCCTCGAACGCATTACCCGGCCGTACCGGACGAAGCAGAGCTTCGCCGGCCAGCGGTACGTCGGGGTCTGCGGTCATCGTCGTTTACAGCGGGGTGACGTAGTGGCCGGTGATGCCGCCGTCGACGAGGAATGTCGATCCCGTGATGAACGACGCGTCGTCGCTGGCGAGAAACGCGACCGCGGCGGCCAGCTCCTCCGGTTCGGCGAACCTGCCGACCGGCACGTGGACGAGCCTGCGTGCGGCGCGCTCGGGATCCTTGGCGAAGAGCTCCTGCAGCAGCGGCGTGTTGACCGGGCCGGGGCACAGCGCGTTGACCCGAATCCCCTGGCGCGCGTACTGGATTCCGAGCTCGCGCGACATCGCGAGGACGCCGCCCTTGGAAGCGGTGTAGGAGATCTGCGATGTCGCCGAACCGTTCACCGCGACGAACGACGCGGTGTTGACGATCGACCCCTTCTGCTGCGGAACCATGTGACGCAGCGCGGCCTTGCAGCAGAAGAACACCGACTTCAGGTTGATGTCCTGCACGCGATCCCATGCGTCGATGCCGGTCACCTCGATCAGGTCGTCTTCCGGCGGGCTGATGCCCGCGTTGTTGAACGCGATGTCCACCGAGCCGTACGTTTCGGCGGCCGTATCGAACAGCGTGTCCACCGCGACCTGGTCGGAGACGTCGACCTGGACGAAGGTGCCGTTCAGGTCGTCGGCCACCGTCTTGCCGGTGGCGGGGTCGATGTCGCCGATGACGATCGTGGCGCCCTCGGCGCGCATCCGTTTGGCGGTGGCGAGTCCGATGCCACTGGCCCCGCCGGTGATGACGGCGACCTTGCCCTTCATCCGCTGGGTGAGATCCATCTAGCTCTCCTCGATCGCAAAGAAGACGTTCTTGGTTTCCGTGAAATGCAGAGGTGCGTCGGGTCCGAGTTCGCGGCCGAGGCCGGACTGCTTGAAGCCGCCGAACGGTGTGTTGTATCGGACCGACGAATGCGAATTCACGCTCAAGTTACCGGTTTCCACCGCCCGCGACACCCGGACGGCGCGGGAGAGGTTGTCGGTCCAAATCGAGCCCGACAGCCCGTATGGGGTGTCGTTGGCCAGTTCGATCGCGTCGGCCTCGTCCTCGAACGGCAACACCGTGACGACCGGCCCGAAGATCTCCTCGGTCACGGTCCGGTCCGTGCGCTGCGGGGTCAGCACTGTCGGCGGGAACCAGTAGCCCGGCCCCGACGGTGCGTCGCCGCGGAACGCCACCGGCGCGTCGTCGGGCACGAACGACGCGACGCTGTCGAAGTGCTTCTTCGACACCAACGGACCCATCTCGGTGTCCTTCGAGCCGGGGTCACCCACGACGACACCCTTGACCGCGGGCTCCAGCAGCTCCATGAAGCGGTCATACACGCTGCGCTGCACCAGGATTCGGCTTCGCGCACAGCAATCCTGACCGGCGTTGTCGAACACGCCGTACGGTCCGGTGGCCGCCGCACGTTCCAGGTCGCAGTCGTCGAACACGATGTTGGCGCTCTTGCCGCCGAGTTCGAGCGTCACCCGTTTGATGTTCTTCGCGGCACCGGCCATCACGCCGATACCGACCTCGGTGGACCCGGTGAACACGATCTTGCCGATGCCCGGGTGGGTGACGAACCGGTCCCCCACCACCGAACCCTTGCCGGGCAGCACCTGTAGCAGATCGGCGGGAATTCCGGCCTCGACGGCGAGTTCACCCAGTCGGATGGTGGTCAGCGG
>DATEIG010000506.1:0-9437 GCA_035279185.1 Mycobacterium sp. | reverse complement strand
CAGGAAACGTCACCCGGCCCTCCGCCGTCTCGGCATCGATGCGATCGAACTCGTAGGCGGGAAAACAGGGGTTGAACGCGCCGATGTCGAAGGCGTGCGAGAGGTACACCCGCTGGGTGTCTGTACCGTCCGCGCCGATTCGCGGCGTGGCGTCGGGCGCCACGAGCCCCGCCAACTCCTCCTGCCATTCGGCGAGCTGGGACAGCATGGCGTCCACCTCGGGATGCGGGTGCTCGAGCGACAGCAGCTGGCCTGCCAGACGGCGGAGGGCGCTCGCGGCGGCGACGGTCTGGGCGAGCGGCCGCTCGCCGAAGCGAGGGGTGTCACGATCGACCATCGGACGCTTTCCTTTCTATCTTGTATAAGATAGTAATGGTCTAGCCTACTGTATGGGTATCCGTAGCCGGCTCGAGAAGGGACCCGGGCAATGTCTTCTGGCATGTCTTCAGGCGCCTACGACGACATCTGCTACGAGGTCGACGGGCACACGGCCACCATCACGCTGAATCGGCCCCACGCACTCAACGCGCTCAGCCCGCACATGATCACCGAACTGCGCGCGGCCTACGACGCGGCCGAAAGCGACAACGACGTCTGGCTTCTCATCGTCACCGGTACCGGCCGCGCGTTCTGCACAGGTGCGGACGCCAAGCAGATTCCCGAGGACGGCAAGGTCATCAACGACAATGCCTACCTGTCGACCTACGAGCAGTGGGAGGCGCCCCAGGAGGGCACCCCCCCGTTCCGCCGGATGGCCAAGCCGGTGCTGGCCGCGATCAACGGCATCTGCTGCGGCGCCGGGCTCGACTGGGTCACCACAGGTGACATCGTCATCGCGTCCGACAAGGCCACCTTCTTCGATCCCCACGTCAGCATCGGGTTGGTCGCCGGGCGCGAAATGGTGCGCCTGGCACGGGTACTGCCCAGGAACGTCGCGCTGCGGATGGCGCTGACCGGTAAGCACGAGCGGATGGACGCGCAGCGCGCCTACGAGCTCGGCATGATCAGCGAGGTCGTTCCCGACGACCGGCTGCTGCAGCGCGCGCACGAGATCGCCGACATGGTGAACAGCAATGCGCCGCTAGCGGTTCGGGGCACACGGCTGGCCATCCACAAGACACTGGACCTGCCCCTCCACGAGGGCGAGATCCTCGCCGAGGCGTTCCGCGAGCGCAATCTGCACACCGAGGACTCGCTCGAGGGTCCGCGGGCGTTCGTCGAGAAACGCGCGCCCGTCTGGAAGTGCCGATGACCGCCACCTTCGAGACCATCCTCCTCGACGTCGACGCCGACGATCACGTCGCGACGATCACGCTGAACCGGCCGGACGCGCTCAACGCCTTCAACCGGGCGATGTGTGAGGAGATGGCCCGCGCCTGGCGAACCGTGAAACTCGACGACTCGGTCAACGCGGTGGTCCTGCGCGCCGCGGGCGAGCGCGCGTTCAGCGCAGGGCTGGATGTGAAGACGTCCTACGGCCAGCCCGAGAACATCTGGAATCACGAGGATCCCGGCGAGGCGCTCAGCCCCAAGTGGCAGAAGATGTGGAAGCCGGTCGTCTGCGCTGTCAACGGTATCTGCACCGCGGGCGCGTTCTACTTCGTCAACGAATCCGACGTCGTCATCTGCAGTGATGACGCCACGTTCTTCGACTCGCACGTTTCCGCGGGCCTGGTCTGCGCGCTGGAGCCGATCGGGATGATGCGGCGCGTCGGCCTCGCCGAGACGTTGCGAATCGCGTTGATGGGAAACGACGAACGAGTCGGCGCCGACACCGCTTTGCGCATCGGGCTGGTGTCCGAAATCGTTGCGCGCGAACAACTCTGGCAGCGGGCTCATGCCATTGCGGTGAGCATCGCGGCCAAACCGCCGTCGGCGACGCAGGGCACCGTGAGGGCGATATGGGAGTCTCTCGACAAGCCCTATCGCGCCGCGCTGGAGCAGAACCTGATCTACACCCGGCTCGGCAACCCGATCGGCACCGCCGAGCTCGCCGAGCGTGGCGGCCCGGTGAAGGCCGAGCCACGTATCCGCTGATGACCGCTCACCCGTTGAGTCGACGCATCTCCGACGTGCTCGACCTGGCACCGGACGCGTCTGCCATCGAGTACGGCGACCAGTGGTTCACGTACGCCGATCTCGCCGGTCTGGCCGGGCGGATGGATGCGGTGGTCCGCGGCCGCGGCCAGGTCGGGATGCTGCTGCGGAACCGGCCCGCCCACATCGCCGCGTTCCTCGGCGTTCTGGTGGCCGGAGGGACGGTGGTCGTCATCAACCCGTCCAGAGGCGACGACCGCACGAAGGCCGACATCGCCGCGCTCGACCTGCCCGTGATCATCGGGGAGACGGAGGATCTCACGACGCTTGTCGGTGATGAATCCTCGTCGACCGTGGTCGAGATCTCGACGCTCGGCGCTCAGCCACGGACGCTGAGGGCAGGCGCGGGACACATCGACACCCGCAAGAACGTCGCCGTGCGGATGTTGACCAGCGGAACGACCGGCCCGCCGAAGCGGATCGACCTGACCTACGACATGCTCGCGCACAGCGTGATCGGGCCTGACCCGCAGAACTCGAAGGCACCGACGGACGTTCGCGGCGGGGTAGCGATCGTCAGCGCGCCGCTCGTACACATCGGCGGCGTGTTCCGTGTCCTGCAGTGTGTCGCCGAGGCGCGGCCGTTCGCGCTACTCGACCGCTTCGACCTGGACCGGTGGGCCGACACCGTACGCCGACACCGGCCGCGGGCGGTGTCCCTGGTGCCGGCCGCGCTGCGGACGGTGTTGCATTCGGCGTTGCGCCGGGAAGACCTCGACAGCATTCGCGCCGTCACCTCCGGCACGGCCCCGCTGTCGGCCGACGATGCCGATGCCTTCCAGGAGAAGTTCGGCATCCCGGTGCTGACATCCTATGCCGCAACGGAATTCGGCGGCGGAGTGGCCGGCTGGACGCTGGCCGATCACCGGCAGCACTGGCGTGCCAAACGAGGCAGCGTCGGCCGCGCCAATCCGGGCGCTCAGCTGCGGGTGGTCGATGACGACGGCAACCCACTCGGCCCTGACCAACCTGGTCTTCTCGAGGTCAAACCGGCTCAGCTGGGGCCGTCGGCCGACTGGATGCGCACGACCGACCTGGCGCGCATCGATGCCGACGGCTTCCTATGGATCCTCGGGCGCGCCGACCAGGCCATCATCCGCGGCGGCTTCAAGGTGATACCCGACGATGTGCGCGCCGCGCTGGAAAGCCATCCCGCCGTGCAGGGCGCTGCGGTGGTGGGCAGGCCTCACGACCGACTCGGCGAGACGCCGATCGCGGTGGTCGAGCTGAGGGAGGGCGAATCGGTCGGCCCCGCCGAGCTGACCGAGTTCCTCTCGAACCGCCTGGCGCGCTACGAGATCCCCACCGAGATCGCCATCGTCGACGCCATCGCCCGCACACCGTCCGGCAAGCCCGATCTGAGCGCAATCCGTGGCGGCTGACACTGTCGGCGCGCTGATCCGGCGACAAGCGGACGCGCGCGGCCCGCATCCGCTGCTCGTCTGCGATGACGACCGCGTGAGCTATGCCGATGCCGAGCGCCGTTCGGCCGAACTCGCGCGCGGACTCGTCGCACTCGGCGCAGGCAAAGGGACCCACGTCGGACTGCTGTATCCCAACGGATCCGATTTCGTGGTCGGCATGCTGGCTGCCGCCAGGATCGGTGCCGTGGTGGTCCCCTTCACCACATTCGCGACAGCGCCCGAACTTCGGCGGCAACTGATCCACAGCGATGTCGGGATCCTGCTCGCCACGTCCACATATCGCGGAAACGATTTCGAGGGGCGGCTCGCCGAGGTTCGCGCATCCATTCCGCTGCTGCGTCATGCATTCTTCGACACGACACCGGCACCGGGGATCGATGACCAACACCTCGCGGCGCTGGAAGCCGACGTCGACCGATGCGATCCGCTGGCCATCGTCTACACGTCGGGGTCGACCGCCGCTCCCAAAGGTGTGGTGCACACGCACGGGTCGCTGCTGGAACATCAGCGCAGCCTCAACGAGATTCGCGGTCTGACGGCAGCCGACACGCTGTTCTGCAACTCCCCCTTCTTCTGGATCGGCGGTTTCGCTTTCGGTCTCTTGGCCACGCTGGTCGCCGGTTCGACGCTGGTGTGTTCGAACGCAGCCGACGCGGCACAGACACTCGATCTCCTGGAAGCCGAGAAGCCCACCATCACAAACGGTTTCGTTGCAGGCATCGCACACCTCGCACGGCATCCCAGTCTCGCCGAGCGTGATCTGTCCTCGATGCGACGCGGCAACCTGTACCCGATCATGGCGCGGGAGGTCCGGCCGCGCGACCCCGAACTGCGGCACAACATGCTGGGCATGACCGAGGCGGGCAGTGTCGTCCTGCTCAGCGGCGACGAGTCCGATCAGCCTGAACATCGGCGCGGATCGTTCGGTGTACCCGCTCCCGGGTTCGAGACGAGGATCGACGAGAACGGCGAACTGTGCATCCGCGCCCCGTATGTCATGCAGCGCTACCACAAACGCAGCCGGGAGGAATGCTTCGACGCCGACGGATGGTTTCACACGGGCGATCTGGTGCGCACCGATTCCGACGGGTTTCACTACTACCTCGGCAGGCGCGGCTCGATGATCAAGACCGCGGGCGCCAACGTCGCACCCGCCGAAGTGGAGAAGGCCCTCAACCGAGTCACCGGCGGTGCAACGGCATACGTGTTCGGAGTGCCGGATCCCGGCCGCGGCGAGGCGGTGGTCGCGGTGATCGCCACCAACGATCCGGTCGACGAAAGCGCACTGCGGAACGCGCTGAAATCGGAGCTCTCCGCCTACAAGATCCCGAGGCGGATCCGCGCGGTGCCGCCGGCACGGATACCCGTGCTCTCCAGCGGCAAGGTCGACGTGAAGACACTGGCGACGGTGTTCGATGTCTGAGTCGACCATCGACGAGCTGGTTCGGCACCGCGCCGTCTCACACGGTGACAAGCCCATGGTCATCGACCAGAACCACCGTGTCTCGTTCGCCGACCTGGACGCCTCGACGCGGGAGATCGCCGCAGCGTTCCTGTCGGCGGGCGTCAGCAAGGGCACGCGGGTCGGCCTCATCATGCCCAACGGCGTCCGCTGGGTCCAGACAGCGCTGGCGCTCACCCGGATCGGCGCCGTCCTCGTTCCGTTGAGCACCCTGCTGGCACCGCGCGAACTGGTCGCCCAACTGCGGGTCTCGTCGGTGCAGTATCTGGTCGCCGTCGAGGAGTTCCGCGGTCACCGCTACATCGACGACCTGGAGGCCGAACGCCGGTCACCCACGAGTCTGCCTGCGCTGCGCGATGTTTGGACACCGGACGAGCTACCACGCGGCGCCGGGGACAGGGTCGTCGATGCCGTCGCCGCGACCGTCACCCCTGCCGACACGCTGGTCATCATGTTCACCTCCGGAAGCAGCGGACCGCCCAAGGGCGTCATCCACTCGCACGGCAATGCGCTGCGCGCCGTCGCGTCCGGCCTCGCCGCCCGATGCATCGACGCCGACACCCGGCTGTACCTGCCGATGCCGTTCTTCTGGGTCGGAGGGTTCGGCAGCGGCATCCTGTCTGCGCTGCTGGCGGGCGCGACGCTGGTCACCGAGGAGGTTCCGCGACCGGAAACCACCCTGCGACTCCTCGAGCGTGAACGGGTCACGTTGTTTCGCGGTTGGCCGGATCAGGCCGAAGTGCTTGCCCGACAGTCGGACTCCGTCGGCGCCGACCTCTCGTCGCTGAGACCCGGCAGCCTGGAGGCACTACTGCCGCCCGACCAGCGATCGGCACCGGGCGCGCGGGCCAAGCTCTTCGGCATGACCGAGGCGTTCGGGCCGTACTGCGGCTATCCCGCCGACACCGACATGCCGACGTCCGCGTGGGGATCCTGCGGCAGGCCGTTCGACGGCACCGAAGTCCGCATCGTCGACCCCGACACCGGCTCACCCGTCCCGGCAGGAACGATCGGCGTGATCCAGATCCGCGGCCCGAACACGCTTCGCGGCATCTGCCGCCGCAGCCGCGAAGAGGTGTTCACCGCCGACGGCTGGTACCCCACGGGCGATCTCGGTCATCTCGACGACGACGGCTACATGTTCTACCACGGCAGGTCCGACGACATGTTCAAGGTCAAGGGCGCCACCGTCTACCCCACCGAAGTCGAGCAGGCCCTGCGTGGCATCGACGGAGTCCGGCAGGCCTTCGTCACCGATGTGGCGGGACAGGTCGGTGCCGTCGTGGTCGGTGACGGGCCTGCCGAACGGCTGCGGGCTGCCGCGCGAAAATTGCTGAGCTCATTCAAGATCCCGACGGTTTGGCTGGTCGCCGAGTCCGACGATGTCATCCCGCGCGGCGCCACAGGGAAGGTCGACACCTCGGCGCTGAGGCAGCTGCTGACCACTCATACGGAGGCCGAACGATGAAGACAAAGGGTGCGCTCGTCTGGGATTTCCACCAGCCGTGGTCGGTGGAGGAGATCGAGATCGGCGATCCGCGCAAAGGCGAGGTCAAGGTGGCGCTCGAGGCCGCCGGCATGTGTCACTCCGACCACCACATCGTCACCGGAGACATCCCTGTGCTGGGGTTTCCTGTGCTCGGCGGCCACGAAGGCGCCGGCGTCGTCGTCGAGGTCGGCGAGGGCGTCGACGATCTGCGGCCGGGTGATCACGTCGCCGCCTCCTTCATTCCGTCGTGCGGTGAGTGCAAGGCATGCCAGTCGGGCCACCGCAACCTGTGCGACCTCGGTATGGGGCTGATGTCGGGAACATCGGTGTCCGACGGGACGTTTCGGGTGCAGGCGCGCGGACGGGACGTCTACCCGTACTCGTTGCTCGGGACGTACTCCCCCTATGTGGTGGTCCATCGGACATCGGTGGTCAAGATCGCCAAGGACATCCCGTTCGCGGCGGCCGCTCTTGTCAGCTGCGGGGTGACGACCGGCTGGGGGTCGGCGACCCGCGCCGCCAACATTCGACCGGGTGAGGACGTGGCAATCGTCGGCCTCGGCGGGGTGGGATCCGCTGCCCTGCAGGGTGCCGTCAGCGCGGGCGCACGCTACGTGTTCGTCATCGAACCCGCCCTCTGGAAGCACGAGTTCGCGACGACGTTGGGCGCGACTCACACATATTCGGACATCGCGTCCGCGACGGCGGAGATTGCAGACGTCACCGCAGGCCGGATGGCCCACAAGGTGATCGTGACGGTCGGCAGGATCAACGGCGCCGATATCGAGCACTACCTCGCGATCACCGCCAAGGGCGGAACGTGCGTGCCGACGTCCATGGGTGCCGTGCTGGAAACCGATGTGACGCTCAACATCGCAGCGCTGACGCTGTTGCAGAAGAATCTGCAGGGCAGCATCTTCGGCCACGGCAACCCGCAATACGACATCCCGATGCTGCTGTCGCTGTATCAAGCCGGGAAGCTGAACCTCGACGACATGATGACCCGCGAATACCGCCTCGAACAGATCAACGACGGCTACCGCGACATGCTGGAGGGCCGCAACATTCGCGGGATCATCCGCTACACCGACGCCGACCACTGATCTCCCCTCGCCGAGCAGACGCAAGATCGCACATACCACGGCTGAATCACGCGAGTTTGTGTCTGCCCGCGGGATGAACCCAGGACAAGCAGAATGCGCACAAGACGGGCAACGCGGATATGAGCGGGTTGTGCGCACAAGAGAGTCACAGCGCGCGCGGGTCTCTAACTTCTGTCGCATGAACACACACCACACTCGAAACCTGATCCGTGCGGTCGCAGGCCCCGTGGCCGTCGCGGGCATTCTCAGCGGTGCGCTGGGCGTGGCGGCCGTCGCCAACGCCAGCAGCCACATGGCACCTCTGCCTCAGGTGCAGAGCGGCGGCTACGACACCACGCAAGGGCATGCCGATGCACCGCACATCACGATGGACAAGCACACCGTCGCGAAGATCACGAACGCCGTCGAAGCCAAAAGCTAGCTGACGACGCCCCGTTGCTTCAGGTGGTCGATCAACGGCTTCGCGCCCGCGGAAAGATGCTCCGACATCGCGGCGCGTGCCTGTTCGGCATCACGCTTGGCGAGCGCCGTGACAACCCTGCGGTGGTCGCGCATCGACCGCTTCGGCCACCCGTCGACGATCGGAAACACCGATTCGGGTGCATAGCGGGTGATCTGGGACATCAGCTGCGCCAGTTTCGGCGAATCAGCGGCGACGTTGATGGCGCGGTGGAAGTCGTGGTTGAGCCGCACCGCCAGCTCGTGATCGTCGCCGGCGTACGCGGTCTCGAGCTGCGCCTGGATGGATTCGAGCTCGCGCACCTGCTCGTCGGTGATGTTGGCGGCGGCTCTCGCGGCGAGTTCCCCACCGATGTGCGCCTGCACATCCGACACGTCGGTGATGTCACGCCGCGTCACCGGGAGCACGACGAACCCCCGATGCAGCTTCTGGTCCAGCAAGCCCTCGGCGCGCAGCTGGAAGAGCGCTTCACGGACGGGGGTGACGCTGATGCCGAGTTCCGCAGCCAACTGGTCGAGCCGCACGTACGCACCGGCCGTGTAGGTGCCGTCGAAGATCCGGTTGCGCACGAACCGCGCCACGGCTTCGGAAAGCTGTGGGCGGGTGACGAAACCCCCGACGGTCACGATCAGATCCGGTAGTCGGCGAGCAGTCGCTTGCTGATGATGTTCTTCTGGATCTCGCTGGTGCCCTCACCGATCAACAGGAACGGGGCGTCCCGCATCAGCCGTTCGATCTCGTATTCCTTGGAGTACCCGTAGCCGCCGTGGATGCGGAAGCTCTGCTGAGTCACCTCCGAGCAGAACTCGCTCGCCAGGTACTTCGCCATACCCGCCGCGACGTCATTGCGTTCACCGGAGTCCTTCAGTCGCGCCGCGTTGACCATCATCAGATGCGCCGCTTCGACTTTCGTGGCCATTTCCGCCAACTGGAATGCGATCGCCTGATGCTCGGCGATCGGCTTGCCGAACGTGTGGCGTTGCTGCGCGTACCGCGCCGCGAGCTCGAAAGCGCGAATGCCGACGCCGCACGCCCGTGCCGACACATTCACCCGGCCGACCTCGATACCGTCCATCATCTGGAAGAAGCCCTGCCCGGGCGTCTCGCCGAGGACGTCCTCGGCCTTGGCCACGTAGCCGTCGAAGATCATCTCGGTGGTGTCGATGCCCTTGTACCCGAGCTTGTCGATCTTGCCGGGGATCAGCAAGCCGGGTGCCACTTCGCCGAACCCCGTCGGCTTCTCGACGAGGAAGGCGGTCAGGTTGCGGTGCGGTTTCTCGGCGCCTTCGTCGGTGCGCACCAAAACCGCTACGAGCGTCGAGCTTCCGCCGTTTTGGTGCGGTTTCTCGGCGCCTTCGTCGGTGCGCACCAAAACCGCTACGAGCGTCGAGCTTCCGCCGTT
>DATEIG010000505.1:0-4933 GCA_035279185.1 Mycobacterium sp. | reverse complement strand
CTGATCTTGTTGCGCATCGGCCAGCCGAGCTTGGCCAGGTCGAGCAGATCGCCGGGCTTCTTCGAGCCGACGTTCGGCGGAACCTGGGTCAGCAGCGGTCCCATCACCTCGGCGATGCGACCGATCCAGTCGTAGTACTCCGGCAGCGCGTCGGCGTCCTTCTTGGAGAACTTGGCCAGCTGCTCGTGCGTCCGCTTGGGGTCGTCCTCGTAGATGATCAGCGAGCCACCCTCGGGAAAGGCCTGATAGGACGGGCCCATCGGGTGCACTTTGTAGCCGTGCCGCTCGAGTTCGAGCTCGCGGACGATCGTCGGCGGCATCAGGCTCATCACGTAGGAGAGCCGGGTGACGCGCAGGTGCGGGGCGTCGTCCCACGGCGCTTCGGTGGTCGCCGCTCCGCCAAGCGAGTTGCGGGATTCCAGCACCAGCGTCCTGGCGCCGGACCGGGCCAGGTAGGCCGCGGAGACCAGACCGTTGTGACCGCCGCCGATGACGATGGCGTCGTACGAGTTCGACATTGCAGAGACCTACTTCCACACCGTGAGCGGCGTCTTGACTGACTGTTCAATCTAATCAAGTGTTAGGCTGTAGACAAGGGGCAACGCTGCTACTACAGGGGGATCACATGGCCGATCCGGCGCCGGCGACGGAGAACAACGAACCTCGTCGCATCGAAATGCTCCGCGCCGCGGCCGAGCTCATCTGTGAGCGCGGCTTCGGGGACACCCGCATCGCCGATGTGGCCAAGCGCGCCGGGGTCAGCTCGGCGCTCGTCATCTACTACTTC
Source organism: Mycobacterium sp. (assembly GCA_035279185.1). Lineage (GTDB taxonomy): Bacteria > Actinomycetota > Actinomycetes > Mycobacteriales > Mycobacteriaceae > Mycobacterium. The sequence continues at coordinate 4,146 of DATEIG010000505.1, read as the reverse complement.
GGCACCCGCGACCGGCTGCTCGTCGATGCGCTGCGCTACTCCGAAGAGTCGTTCTACGAGGCCGCCGAGCGGATGCTGGCCGAGACCCCCGATGTGCGCGACCGGCTGTCGATGCTCGTGCGGTGGACGTGCGTGCCGGAGATGAGCGACGAGATCCCCGGCGCCTGGGGTCTGTGGTTCGACTTGTGGGCGCAGGCTTTTCGGCACGACGAGGTCAAGGCGGGCCGGGTCGAACTCGACGCCAGGTGGCGCAACATGATCATCGACACGGTCAAGTCGGCCGAACTCGGCGCCGACATCGACGCGCGCATGTTCGCACTCGAGTTCTCCGCCCTGCTCGACGGCCTGTCGATCCAGGTGGCACTCGAGGATCCTGAAGTCGACTCGGCGTTGGCCTATGACATCGCCATGCGCTTCGCTGAGCGCGAGCTCAACCTGCCTGCCCAGACGAAGGCGTCGATCAAGAAACGCTGAGCGGCGCAAGGTCTTCCGCGACGGGATCAGCGATCACCGGCGCCGAACTGCGGTGCAGCACCCGCACCGCGTCGTGTGTGCAGACACAGTTGACCCGCTCCCCGGGCCGGTGGCTCACCGATGCCGGGCCGGCGTGGTTGGGCACCTCGACGATCAACGCGGTCGGCGCCCCAACGTCGACGTGCACCTGCGTGCAGTGGCCGAGATAGACGACCTGCGCCACCACCCCGGGAATCGCGTTGTGACCGTTGGTTACCGGGTCGTCGGCGCCCTGAACGGCGATCCGCTCAGGGCGGATCACGATCGCCGCCTCACCGATCGGTGCGCCGTTCTCGACCGCCGCGCCGAGGCGGGTGTCGAGCGCCGAGCACACCGCCGATCCGTCGGCGGTCTCGAGGACGTCGGCGTCGAAGATGTTGGCCGCGCCGAGGAATCCGGCCACGAACGTCGTCGCGGGAGCGGAGTAGATCTCCTGCGGCGGGCCGACCTGTTCGATGCGCCCCTCGGCGAGCACGGCGATCTGGTCGCTCATCGTCAGCGCCTCCTCCTGGTCGTGCGTCACGTAGACGAACGTGATGCCGACCTCGCGCTGTACGGCGCGCAGCTCGAGCTGTAACTGCTTGCGCAGCTTGGCATCCAGCGCTCCCAGCGGCTCGTCGAGCAGCAGCACCTTGGGGCGGAGGACCAAAGCTCGCGCCAGCGCGACGCGCTGCTGCTGGCCGCCTGAGAGCTGCGCGGGTTTGCGCTTGGCGAACTCGCTCATCCGCGCCAGCTCGAGTGCGTCGTCGACGCGCTTCCTGGTGTCCTCCTTGGACGCCTTCTGATACTTGAGCCCGAACGCGACGTTGTCCCACACCGTCATGAACGGGAACAGCGCGTAGGTCTGGAAGACCGTGTTGACCGGACGCTTGTGCGGCGGGTCGGCGGCGACATCGCGGCCGTCGAGTTCGATGCGGCCCGAGTCCGGCTTCTCGAAGCCCGCGATCATTCGCAGGGTGGTGGTTTTACCGCACCCCGACGCGCCGAGCAGCGAATAGAACTGGCCGGCCGGGATGTCGAGGTCGATGCCGGTGACCGCCGGTACCCCGTCGAACGACTTGACCAGCTTCTCGAGCCGGATCGCGCCGCCCTTCACCCAGGCCTGCCGATCAAGGGGCGACCGCTCGAGCGAACCGGGCGAAGTTGGCCGCGAAGCGATCGACGTCGTCGCGGTCGTGCTGAACCGACAGAAGCCATTGCTCCACCTTCCCCCATGGCGGCAGGAACACACCGCCATTGTGCTGCATCAGCCAGTGCAGGTGGCCGAGTCTGGCGTCGATCTGCAGGAAATCGCGGAACTCACGCACCGGGTCCCGGCGGAATGTCACGCAGCCCTTGGCGCCCGCCGTGACGACGTGCCAGTCGAAGCCGTGCTCGGCGATGGTCGACTCCAGCGCGGTGCGCAGCCGCGTCGCCAACTGGTCGAGGTGTGCGTAGGCCCGCGGGGTGAGCACCTCGGTGAGCGTCGCCCTGGTGGCCGCCATCGCCAACGGGTTGCCGTTGAACGTGCCGACCTGCTCGTAGCGACCGTCGGCGATCGCCGACATCACCGTCTCCGTGCCGCCGATCGCCGCCACCGAGATGCCGCCGCCGAGGGCCTTGGCGAGGCACACCATGTCGGGCACCACGCCGCTGCGGGCAGTGACTCCGCCTGGCCCCGTGGTGAATCCGGTCTTCACCTCGTCGTAGATGAGGTAGGCGCCCTCACCGTGCACGAGGTCGCGGATCACGGCGAGATAGCCGTCGTCGGGCGGGATGATGCCCGCGTTCATCATCACCGGTTCGAGGATCATCGCGGCCACCTGCCCGCGGTTTTCGGCGAGCGCGCGGGCCACCGCCCCGGTGTCGTTGAACGGCACCACGATGACGAGGTCGCGGATGGCGGCGGGGATGCCGGAGTTACCGGGCACGCCGACGGGGTGGTCGCGCGGTCCGACCTCGTCGGCCTCGGGCAGCACCGACACCTGCACCGAGTCGTGGTGACCGTGGTAGCAGCCCTCGACCTTGATGATCAGGTCGCGCCCGGTGAGCGCGCGGGCGAGGTGGACCGCGTCCATGGTGGCCTCGGTGCCGGAGTTCGCGAAACGCCACAGCGGCAACTCGAAGCGGCGAGCCAGTTCCCCGGCGATCCAGATGGCGTCCTCAGTCGGCTGCGCGAAATGCGTTCCGCGCCTTACCCTGTCACTGACCGCGGCGACGATCGCGGGGTGGGCGTGGCCAGCGATCGCGGCACCGTAGCCTCCGTGCATGTCGACGTATTCGGTGCCGTCGACGTCATACACCTTCGAGCCGAGACCGTGGCTCATCCAGACGGCCTGCGGTTCGGCGATCTGCCAGTTGGATGTGGCCCCACCCGCGAGGTGCACGCGGGCTTCGGCGATGAGTTCGGAGCTGCGCGGCTGACGACGCAGGAACACCTGCTCCTCGTCGGCGATCAGCTGGTCCACGGTGTCGGCCTTCGGGCTCTCCACCACCGACGAAGCCACGGGAAACCTCCAGTCCAGAACGGTTGACTGAGCATTCAGTCTATGCGAGAGTCCTACCAGCGACAAGCCGCGAAAGCAACGGGGAGGCCCCAGATGCCAGGACCCAATGGACCGCAGCGCTTCGGTCCGACCCGACGTCAGTTCCTCACGCGAGCGGCGCTTCTGGCCGCCGCGGCACCGACTCTGCCCGCCTTCCTCGCGGCATGCTCGAAGAGCGGGCCCGCCTCCGGCAACCCGACGTTGACGCTCGCGTCGCCGGACAGCCCCGTCAAGTGGGACATCGCCGACGACAACAAGGCGATCGCCGACGGGCTGGCACCGGAGAAGGGCGCGAAGCTCCAGCTGTACACCTACGCCGACTACACCAGCCCCGACGCGGTGAAGGCGTTCGAGGACAAATACGGGATCACCGTGGAGATCTCGACGTTCAACGACACCGACGAGGCGATCACCAAGATCCGCGGCGGCAGCGTCAACTACGACCTCTACTTCCCGAGCTACGACCAGATCAGCAGGCTCGTCACGGGCAAGCTGGTGCAGCCGCTGAACCACAGCTACATCACCAACATCGACAACGTGTGGCCGTCGTTCAAGAACCCTTGGTACGACCAGGACTGGCAGTACAGCGTGCCGTACACCATCTACACCACCGGCATCGGCTGGCGTAACGACCAGGTGAAAACCGACATCCCGAAGATGGCCAATCCCTATGACGTGCTGTGGGATCCGCAGTACAAGGGCAAGACCGCCGTCATCGACGACTGGCACACCGCGATGTCGATGGTGCTGCTGCAACAGGGCATCACAGACGTCAACACCTCGTCGGAGGCCGATCTCAAGAAGGTCGGCGATCAGCTCAAGGCGCTGGTCGCAGCGACGTCGCCGAAGGTCACGATCACGATGTACAACGACCTGCCGGCGGGCCAGCTCGGGGTGTCGCAGATGTGGTCGGGCGACATCATCAACGCGCAGTCGTATCTGCCCGAGGGCACCTCGACCGACATCCTGCAGTACTGGTTCCCGCCCGACGGCAAGGGTCTGGTGGACAACGACCTGATGGTGATCCTGAAGAGCGCGAAGAACCCGGTGCTCGCGCACCTGTTCATCAACCACATGCTGACGCCCGAAGTGGCCATGCAGAACTTCA
>DATEIG010000504.1:0-5799 GCA_035279185.1 Mycobacterium sp. | reverse complement strand
TACCCCGACATGGCGCGCGAATCGGGCACCAAAGCGCTCGAGGATGCGGGTATCGACTACTCCGAGGTGCAGCAGGGCTTCGTCGGCTACTGCTCGGGCGATTCGACGTCGGGCAACCGCGCCCTCTACGAACTGGGCATGACGGGCATCCCGATCGTCAACGTCAACAACAACTGCTCGACGGGTTCGACGGCGCTGTTCCTGGCGGCGCAGACGATTCGCGGGGGCCTTGTCGACTGCGCGATCGCCCTGGGCTTCGAGAAGATGCAGCCGGGCTCGCTGCAGGGCGGCGCGGAGGACCGCGAGTCGCCGCTGGGCCGTCACATCAAGGCGCTGGCCGAGATCGACGAGTTCGCGTTTCCGGTCGCGCCGTGGATGTTCGCCGCGGCGGGTCGAGAGCACATGCGTCAATACGGCACCACTGCAGAGCATTTCGCAAAGATCGGCTACAAGAACCACAAGCATTCGGTGAACAACCCGTATGCGCAGTTCCAGGAGGAGTACACGCTCGACGACATCCTCGCGGCGAAGATGATCTCCGACCCGGTGACCAAGCTGCAGTGCTCGCCGACCTCCGACGGGTCGGGTGCGGCGATCCTGGCCAGCGAGGCGTTCGTCGACAAGCACGGGTTGGCAGGCCAGGCCGTCGAGATCGTCGGCCAGGCGATGACGACGGACTTCCAGTCCACGTTCGACGGGAGCGCGCGCAATGTCATCGGCTACGACATGAATGTGCAAGCCGCACAACAGGTTTACGACCAGTCGGGGCTCGGTCCGGCCGACTTCCAGGTGATCGAGCTGCACGACTGCTTCTCGGCGAACGAACTGCTGCTGTATGAGGCCCTCGGTCTGTGCGCCGAGGGTGAGGCGCCGAAGCTGATCGACAACGGCGACACCACCTATGGCGGTCGCTGGGTGGTCAATCCGTCCGGCGGACTGATCTCCAAGGGCCATCCTCTGGGTGCGACGGGTCTTGCGCAGTGCGCGGAGCTGACGTGGCAGCTGCGCGGCGCCGCGGACAAGCGTCAGGTCGACGATGTGACGGCGGCGCTGCAGCACAACATCGGCCTCGGCGGCGCCGCGGTCGTGACGGCCTACCAGCGCGCCGAGCGGTAGCAACTCCCCCTCGGGAGACTTTCCCTGGCGAGCAGACGCAAACGCATCGCAAATTGCGGCGTGTCGCGTGCATTTGTGTCTGCTCGCCGAAGGAAGTCGCGCATTCATCCCCAGATGTGGGTAGAGGTCTTGGCCGGTGCTGTGAGTTCCGGACACGATCGATGCAATGTTCATCGAAGAGCTGTTCATGGCCAATGGCGGAGTGGCCACCAGGAAACAGTTGCTCGCGATGATGTCTCGAGGCACGCTCGCAGCTCACATCAAGGCGGGGGCGCTTGTCCGCGTTTGGCATGGCGTCTACGCATTGAGCCCACCCGACGCCCTGGCCAAGCTCAATGGATTGGATCTCATCGCACGGGAGCGAATGGTCGCATGTTTGGGCACCGCCGCGGAATTGCATGGCTTCGACACCGAAAAGGATGACCGCATCCATGTGCTGGACCCTGGCGTCAGGATGCGGCCAGTGACGGGCCTGATGGTGCACCAGCGAACCGGCGCCCCGTTGACTCGAGTACACAACCGGCTTGCAACGGCCCCAGCGTGGACAGCGGTCGAGGTTGCGCGGACACTGAAACGGCCGCGGGTCTTGGCCGTCCTCGACGCTGCATTACGGTCCGGCACCTGCACCCGCGAAGAGATCGGCGCAGCCATCGGCGAACAGAAGGGCCGGCGAGGCATCGTCAACGTGCGCAACTTGAGTGCTTACGCCGACGGGCGCGCCGAGTCACCGATGGAGTCCGAAACCCGGCTGGTCTTTATCGACGGCGGTCTGCCGCTACCGGAACTCCAATATGAAATCGTCGACAAGTGTGGCGATCTTTGGCGCGTGGATTTCGCGTGGCCTGAGGCGATGTTGGTTGCGGAGTACGACAGCATGGAGTGGCACGCCAATCCGGCGGCGGTCAAACGTGATCGGGTCAAGACCGCGCGGTTGCAAGAGTGCGGCTACTCAGTGCTGCCCATTGTGGTGGACGATGTGCGTCGCAACCAGTTCGATCTCGTTGCGCGCATCTTTGGATACCTAAACCGCGCAACACTCGCCAGCTGAGCAGACGCAAATGCATCAGAGGGGCCGGCGTGTCGCGTGCATTTGCGTCTGCTCGCGGGGAAAAGTCAGTCGCGCTGTTCGATGACCTCGTAGGCGTTGTCGGCGTAGCGGGCGCGGATGGTCTTCTTGTCGAACTTGCCCACGCTGGTCAACGGCACCGCATCGATGAACGCCCAACGCTCGGGCAGCATCCAACGAACCACCCTCTCGCCGAGGAACTCTCGCAGGTCCGCCGCGCACACCTCGGCGCCTTCGTTGACGACGACGACCGCCAGCGGCCGCTCCTGCCACCGCTCGTCGGGCACCGCGACGACGGCTGCCTCCGACACCGCCGGATGCCCCATCAGGTGGTTCTCCAACTCCACCGACGAAATCCATTCGCCGCCGGACTTGATGACGTCCTTCGCCCGGTCGGTCAGCGTCACATATCCCGAGGCGTCGATGCGGCCGACGTCGCCGGTGTGCAGCCAGCCCTCGTCGAACTTCGCGTCATCGTGTCCCCGGTAGTACGCGCCGGTGATCCACGGCCCGCGCACCTGCACCTCGCCCACCGCTTCGTTGTCATGCGGCATCGGGTTGCCTTCGTCGTCGACGATCCGCGCCTCCACCCCGCACACCGCGCGGCCCTGCGTGCCCCGCTGCGCCCAATACTGTTCGCCTGACGCATCCGGCAACGGCCGCGCGATCGTCGCCAGCGGCGACGTCTCCGTCATCCCCCACGCCTGCACGATCTGGACGCCGTGCTTCTCCTGGAACGCCTTCATCATCGACATCGGCACCGCCGAGCCGCCACAGGTGACCAGTCGCAGCGACGAAATGTCATGTCCGGGATTGTGTTCGAGGCAGTGCAGCACGTCATTCCAGATCGTCGGCACGGCCGCCGCCACGGTGGGCCGCTGCGTCTCGATCAGGTCGATCAGCGACTTCGAGTCGAGGAAGCGGTCGGTCATCACGATCGACGCCCCAGCCATCAACGCGCCGTACGGCATCCCCCACGCGTTCGCATGGAACATCGGCACGACGGGCAGCACCTTGTCCGCGAAGCTCACCCCGACCGCGTTGGCCGTATTGGTCATCATCGCGTGCAGATAACTCGAACGATGGCTGTAGACAACACCTTTCGGGTTGCCCGTGGTGCCACTGGTGTAGCACATTGCCGCGGCCGACCGCTCGTCGAGGACCGGCCAATCGAACTCCGCCTGCTCCGCGGACAGCGCTTCGTCCCACCGCACCACCGTCACCCCGGACGACGACAGCGCGTCGACGTCCCCGTCGCCGACGGCGATCACCGTGTGCACGGTCTCCAGGAGCGGCAACACCGCCTGCAGCTGAGCCGTCAACGACAGGTCGGCGATGATCACCCGGTCTTCGGCCTCGTTGGCGATGTAGGCGATCTGCTCCGGCGACAGCCGGATGTTCAGCGTGTGCAGCACCGCCCCCATCGACGGGATCGCCAGGTAGGCGGTCAAATGCTCGGCGTTGTTCCACATGAACGTCGCCACCCGCTCGTCGCCGGTGATGCCGATGCGCCGCAACGCATTCGCCAGCCGACCGGCCTGCGAACCGACCTCGGCGACCGTCGTGTGCCGGTACCCGTCGCCGGTCTTCGTCGTCACGGCGCGGTCGCCGTGCAGTGCGCAGGCATGGCGCATTATTCCTGCGATTGTCAGCGGGACGTCCTGCATCGTGCTGTCCATCGGGTTCCCCTCCGACGTCGGGCGCCACGGCGCGGCCAGCTGCGCACGCGAGAGCAGTGTTGCTTTGCAGACGCGATGGTAGTGCGCCGCTCAGGCGATGTCGGCGGTTCTGGTCGATGGCCCGGCCAGACGCCTGCGCCACCATGCCCGCAACCGGCTCCAACTCCGCTCGACCTCGCCGCCTGCCGACCGACCCGCCCTGCGCAGGCGCTCCATCTCGACGGGCTCGAGCGGCTCCTCGCCGACAGCCTCCAGGTCGGCCGGCGAGCGCAGCGGCGAGTCCGGACTCAGCAGCGCCTGCCAGCCACCGGGCACACCGACGATGCCGTGCGCCCGCGCGCTGTCGCGGAGCGCCTCGCCCAGTTCGGCGTCGAGCAGCTGGCGCACCATGTCGGCGCCGTGGCGAGGATTGGCCAGCATCCACGAGTGGTACGCGCCGGGCACCCGGTACAGGGCGCCGTCGGTGCGCTCGGCCATGTCGAGCGCGCTGGCGAAAGGGACCACCAGGTCGTGCTCGCCGTGCACGACGATCGTCGGCACACCCTGCTCCCGCATGGCCTCGAGCATCGGCGTGGAATCGCCGGAGGCGATGATCGCCCGCAGTGCTCCGGGCAGGCCGAGCGGCGTGCGGACGTTGCGGGCCAGTGCGCCCGCCATCTGACGCATGTAGCGCTTGCGTTCCGGCGCGGACAGCCTGCTCGGGTCGCGCGGCGCGTCATAGGCCGCGTTGACCAACGCCTGCGCGGCCTTGCGCGGCGACCGAAGCGGTGCGCGGACGGACTCGTCGAACGGCGACCCGGCGGCGGCGTTCATCAGCACTGCGGCCAGCACCCGGTCGGGCGCGACGGCCGCCAGCTGAACCGTCATCCGGCCGCCCATCGAATGCCCCAGGAAGACGGCCTCGCGAACACCGAGCGCATCGAGCGTGCGCAGCGTCAGGTCGACCCGGTCGGTCAACTCGGCGGCGTTGCGGGGCAGGTTGGGCGTGACGCCGTGCCCGGCCGCGTCCAGCGCGACGACCAGGAAACCCATGCCCGCCAACCGGCTCAACAGCCGCACGTAGGCCCGCCCGCTCAGGGCGATGCCGTGCAGGAACACCAACGGCACGCCCTGGCCGCCGACGGTCACTCCCACCTTGTGCCCGTCATCGAGCGTCAGCACGTGGTGGGAGAGCCTGACCCTGGCAGCCGTGGCCGGTTGGCGCGCTACCGATGCCTGACTCACAGGATCATGGTTAACCACTCTCGGCGGCTAGGGCCAATACCGCAGGTGTGGGGTTGGTTACGGTCGCTTCGACCTGGGATGAACCTCACGACGCGGCGTGTTTCACCGGTGCCTGCGACCGGCAGATCTGCCGGGAACGAAATAAGTCGCCGTGGGCGATCAAACTGGGGGATCATTGACAGAACACATGAGGAGAGGTGCGGTAATGCGCAAGAAACTGACGCTCGCTGCTGCGGTCGCGGGCGCCTGCGCCGCGTTGATCGCGCCGGGAATCGCTTCGGCCGACGACAGAAGCGCGCAGGAGGTCATCAACGACCTGCAGAGCCAGGGCTACACGGTCAACATCGACCGCACCGGCACGGCGCCGTTGAGCGAGTGCGTGGTGACCAATGTGCGCAACCCGAAGTCGGTACAGCAGTGGGTGCCCTACATCGGCCCCGGCAACCGCGGCTCCAATGGAGAGCGTGCGCTGGTGTTGGAGACAGTCAGCCAGTCGATCTCGGTGACGCTGGACTGCAACAGGCGCTAGACGACAGGAGAAGGCCCGGCCGGTGGCGGTACCGGCCGGGCCTTCTGTATTCGCGCGCCCTAGGCGGGGACGGGCGCACGCTCGGTTTCGTCGGCGCGAGCGGTGTGGTCGTCGTCGACCATGGTCAGCTCGTCGAACGGATCCTCGCCCCGCAGAACGGCATTCACCTGGTTCTTGTCGACGGT
>DATEIG010000503.1:0-5085 GCA_035279185.1 Mycobacterium sp. | reverse complement strand
AGGTCCTCGCGGGCCTGCGTTACGCGGGTGCGCGCCGCCTGCAGCCGCTCCTCGGCCTGCTGCTGGTCGGCGATGCTGATCGAGCCCTTGGCGACGCCTTCGCGAAGGTCGGAAGCAAGCCGCTCGTGGAACGTCACATTGTCCTGCGCGATCGCGACGAGGCGCTGCTGCAGCAGGTAATCGATGTAGGTGCGCGAGACGTTGAGCGCGACGAACTCGGAGCGCTCCTCGACGCGCGCGGCGGCGGCATCGGTGCGCGCGGCCTGGCGCCGGATCTCGGCTTCGCGGCCGCCGCTGTCATAAACCAACTGGTCGACGATCAGGTCGCCCTCGATCGGCCACAGCGTCTGGTCGGCGATGCCGATCGAACGGCGGGTCGGGTTGCGCAGGCTGCGCACGCCGGCCGAACCTTCCACGGAGACGCGCGGATAATAGAGGCCCTGCCCCTGGACCCGCTCTTCTTCCGTCGCGGCGCGGTTGGAAACCGCCTGCCGGATTTCGGGATTGGTGGTGAGCGCGGATTGGACCGCATCTCGCAATTCTACGCCAAACGCCGGCGTCGCGCTGAGCAGCAAGGCGCCGGGAACGACCATCGTCCAGTGCTTCTTAATCATCATTGCCCCCTTATGGTTCTGCGGGTCGGGTGGCACTAATCCGACCCGCATGTTGCCGTTTACGCGGCTATCAATTGTGAACCGGCACTGCATCCTGATGCATCATCATGTGCTCCATGACCGGTGCATTGTGGAAGCCGGCAAAAACGCCACTGTGCCCGAATGAGACGGCCGGCGCGTCATAGCTTGCCAGGGCCGCGAGCGCGTCCTGACCGTGACCATGACCGGGGCCCGCGGCATTGTGCAGCAGGGCGTCGATGTTCGGCCCGTGGCCGTGACCCCCCGCCAGCGAATCCGCCAGCACCTTGCCGACGACGGCGTTCGACTGAACGTTCGTCACATTCTGGGCTTCCGCAGCTCCGCCCTTGCCGACGCCCATGTGGGCGGCGAGCATCTGGGCGGACGGCATGGCGATCGACGCGGCCGTGAGCGGCGCCGGGCCGTGGCTCATGACATGAGCCTCGGTGCCGTGAGCGAGCTGCGTCGCCGCCTGGTGTCCACCGTGATCCTGGCCGGCAAAGCTGTGCGCCTTGGCGCCATCCGAGGCCGACGACAGGTGGCTGGTCGACATCAGCTGGGCGTCCGCCACGATGTGCGTCGGCTGAACGCTCGCCTCATGCCCGCCGCTGTCGCGAGCCAAGACGTGTGTGCTCGACAGCATCTGCGGCGCCATGATCGGCCCCGAGTGAACCGCGTGCGACGAACCGTGGAAGCCCTGGGCCGCGACCTCGTGCGCCGAGCTCAGGCCCGCCGCCGCGATCGCACCGAGCAGCGCGATGTTGTTGGCCGAGCGATGCTCGTCGAACGAACGATGGTTGTCGTTGGTCGAGACCAGGTGGTCCGAGCTGAGGTTCGACGTGCTCGCCAGCGAGTTCGTCGCCATCAGCGTGTTGACCACGGCGTTAGAGCTGCTGCTCGACCCGTCCAGATGGATCGCGAGATTGCCGCTGGAGACTTGGTCACCGTCGCCATCGACTACGCTGATCGGAACCGTGATGTCCTTGGGACCATTGGTGACCGCGAGCGTGTTGAAGTCGCCGATCTTGAACTCCTGGCCACCGACATTCTTGAATTCCATGCTGTCGAAGCCGTCGGCCGTGGAACCGCCGATGCGCGTACCCTCCAGGATCGACGTAACAGTCGCGTCGGTCGTCCCGAAAGTGACGGTAACATCGTGACCGTCGAGATTGATAACCTGGACCAGGCCGTTGCTCTTCAGCACCGTTTCCGTATCGGTGCCATGCGTGAGCACCACCGTAGTGATGGCCTCGACGGCGCCGTCGCCCACATGGTCATCGCTGTCCGATGCCACGCTTTCGTCGCGGGCGATCATCTGGATGTCAGTGGTTTGCGTCGAATTGCCGCCAACGGTGCTGATCAGCGCGGTGATGCCGATCACGTTCTGGTGCTGGCCGAAGACGTGGTTCTCGTTGGCGAGGAGCCCGTAGTCGCCTGACGGAGTCGGCGCGGGCACGGCCTGGAGGTCCTGGACCGTGTCGACGCGGACACCCTCGCCCAGGGCCACCGAGTTACCCGAACCCACACCGCCTTCGTTGGCGTTGGTGTTCATGGTGCTCGCGTTGGCCCCGTTGACCATCGGCGTCAGCAGCAGGTCGACGACGCCGTCGCCGTTGGTGCCCGACGTGAACCCGGCCCACGAGCCATTGCCGCCGACGAAGTTGTAGCCGCCGCCGTTGAAGTCGATGTTCTGCAGGACATCGACCGACTGGACCATCGTCACGGTGTAATCGTTCGGGCTCCCGACCGGCTGCAGCTGGATGGTCATGACCGTCTCGTTGGCATCGACGGTGCTGTTGTGGTTCGCATCGACATAACCCGTGAGCGTCTGCCCGTCGGCCGAGATGAGGTAGCTGAGCGCCGCCCCATCGTGGCTCAGGTTCTGCCCCTGGAGCGACGTGATGGTCGCCGCGGTGAAGATCACCTTGCCGCCGTCGGCGCCCAAATTGTCGGCAACAATGCTGTTGCCGCCGGAGCCGCCGTCGAGGTTGGCGGTCGCGCTGTCGCCGCCGCCGTTCGACAGGCCCGAGGTGATGGCCGCGGCGTGGACCGCGAGCGGCACGTCGTCGCTGACCGTCACATTGACCGTGCCATGGCCGACGTCGCCGTCCGCCTGGCTGGCGATCACGTCGATCCCGTTGAGGGTGATCGTCGTGTCGGTATGATCCAGCGGACCGACGAGGGTTGCCGTCACGCCGACATTGGCGGTGCCGCCCTGGGCCGTCGCGCCGGTGTCGCCCGTCAGCGCGACGATGATCGCCGTGCCGAGGTTGGTCGCGCCTTCGTGGAGCGTGCCGATGAGCTGACCCGAGCCGTTGATCGACCAGGTGATCGACTGTCCGGCCTGAAGGCCGCTGACGACGATTCCCGCCTGCGTCGAATTGAACGCGACCGAGGTCAGCGAGTCCGAGCCTGTCGTGAAGTGCAGGCCGCTCGCCGGCGCCACGACCTGCGTTTCCGAGGTCGCCGACGGGTTGGTGCCCGTCGAAATGCCGGCCGCGATGTCATTCGCGTCCTTGGTCGTGTCGAGCGCGAACTCGTTGACCGTCAGGTTGACCGTGCCGCCCGCTCCCGGACCCGCGCCGTCAGTGATGCTGACGGTCTGGCTGTCGGTCATGTGGTCGCCATCCGAATCGGTGACCTTGACCGAGAAGCTGATCGACTGGGCAATCGTGTTGTCGATGTTGTTGTTGGCCTGGAAGCTCCAGGTGCCGTTGGCGTTGACCGTCAGCGTGCCCTTGCCCGTGTCGATCGCGCTGCCGAGGGCATATTCGGTGCCGTTGAAGATGACGACCGTCGCGCCCGGAGTATCCGCGCCGATGACCTCGGTCCACGTCCCGTTCGCCGTCGCGCCTTCGACCACCGTGGTCGGGCCGGCCACGTCGACCGACGGAACGTCGTCGTAGATCGTCACGTTGAATGAGCCGCTTCCGGTGCTGCCGTCACTGTCGGTGACCTGGACCTGGACGCCGTTCAGGCTCACGCCGGCTTCGGTCTGGTCGCCGTTCGGGTACGCCTGGTCGACGTGGCCGGCGAGCGTCACCGTGTAGCCGTAGGTGACGTTGCCGCCCGAACCGTTGACCGCGCTGGTGATCGCAATCGTCACCACCGCCGGACCGGTGCCGTTCACCTGTCCGATCAGGTGACCCGAACCGTCGATGCTGAATGTGATCGGCTGCCCGTTCTGCGTCAGCTGCGTGTCGAGGCTGGCGTTGTCGAGAAACACGATCGCATTCGCCGGAGTCGCCGGACGGTCGCTGCCGAAGTCCACGTTGAACGTGTGGCTGTCGGTCAGATTGCCGCCGTGGTTCGCCTCGGTCGGGTTGACCTGGCTGTTGTCCGCGTTGGCGTTCGCAAGCCCGTCCTCGTCGACCGACGCATTGGCAATCGTGCCCACGTTTGGAACCGAGTCCGGCCCAAGGTGGATGGTGATTGTCTTCGTGATGTGGTCGCCGTCGGCGTCCACTACCGTGTAGTCGAAGGTCACGTCGCCGGTCTCACCCGCCGAAGGCGTGTAGGTGAAGATGCCGGTGTCGCCGTCATAGCTCAGCGAGCCCGTGCCGGTCGGCGCGGTATGCGTGACGTCGTGCAGGTCGACGCCGTCGGCGCCGGGCACGATGTGCGTGCTGATGTTCGCGGTGACCGCGGCATCTTCGCCGCTCTGCGTGACCGCGAAGTTCTCGGCGCTCGGCACGTCGTCGTAGATCGTGACGTTGAACGAGCCCGGAGCGGACACGTCGCCGTCGCTGTCCGTGACCTGGAACTGGACGCCGGTCAGCGTGATCCCGTTCTCGAGTTGGTCGGCGAAGGCCTGGTCGACCGGGCCGCCCAGCGTGACCGAGTAGCCGTAGGTGACCGTGCCGCCCGTGCCGTTGACCGCGGTGGTCAGCGAAATGGTGACGACCGCCGGCCCCGTGCCGTTGACCTGGCCGATGATGTCGCCCGAGCCATTGATGCTGAACGTGATCGGCTGCCCGTCCTGAGTCAGCTGGTTGTTCAGCGCGCTCGCGTTGATGAACTCGATCGCGTCGCCCGGCGAGGCAGGCCGGTCATTGCCGAAGTCGACGACCACCGTGTCGCTATCCGTGACGTTGCCGCCGTGGTTCGCCTCGGTCGGATTGACCTGGCTGTTGTCGGCGTTGGCGTTGGACAGACCGTCCTCGTCCACCGTCAGGGTCGGCGCGGCGCCGACCTGCGGCGTCGAATCCGGCGCGAGGTGGATGGTGATCGTCTTGGTGATGTCGTCGCCGTCGCCATCGGTGATGGTGTAGGTGAAGACGACGTCGCCCTCTTCGCCGGCGCTCGGCGTATAGGTGAACTGGCCGGTGTTGCCGTTATAGCTGAGGTTCGCGGCGTTGCCCTCGGTGACGTTGTAGGTCACGTCGTGCAGATCAACGCCATCCGCGCCCGGCGTGTAGTGCCCGGCAAGCGCCACGGTGACCGCCGAATTCTC
>DATEIG010000502.1:0-3952 GCA_035279185.1 Mycobacterium sp. | reverse complement strand
TCGCTGACCCGGTCGCTGAGCCACTCGAGGTCCTCGACGACACGCACCAGCGCACGGCTGCCCGCCGACAGCCCGACGGGTCGGAAGTCGGCGCCCAGGAAACTCTGCCGCAGCGCCAGCATGGCGACGACGAGATCGTCGCGCGTGGCCTTGCCTTCCAGCCGGTCGGCCAGGGCCGTGACCGCGTCGGCGGCGCGCTTGCGCAGCTCGCCGTGGTGCCGCGGCGGCAAGAAGAACAGCGCGGCGGGCACGCACACCGCGAGCGCGATCGCCCACCCCAGCAGTCGCTCGTCCACCGGGCCCGGCGGGGTGCAGGCAGGCAGCACGAAGGTCAGCAGGGTCGGGCGCTGGCCCGCCGCGATCGTCTCGCTCAGCACGCCGGAGAACATCACCGCGACTCCCAGGACGAACATCAGGCCGACGGACAGCCAGGGATACGGCGACACCAGCGTGCCGAGCGTGATCAGGATGGCGCCGTTGATGCCCAACCCCGTGTAGGCCAGCGCCCGGCTGTTCGTGTTCCCGGGGAAGTCGGCGAGAACCATCAGCGCGAACGAGCCGAAGATCGTGAACAGCGGCGTCTGCGAGTTGCCCGCGACGGCGAAGCTCACCGCAGCGGCCAACGGCACCACGACCGCGGCCCGCACCGCGCGCCGCAGCGCGTCGAACTCGGGATCGCGTGAGCGAACCCGCGCGCGGACGCCGGAGAGAACCCTGACCGCCCGGCCGACGAGGCCGGTCGGCGCCCTAGTCATCCGTGGGTACGGAGGCGAAGCGCCCGCTGTCGAGTGCGTCGGTGAGCTGCCTGGCGATCCACGCCAGCGCGGCGGTGTCGCGCGGGAGCGTGGCCTGCTCGTGCCCGACCAGGAGGTAGACGGCCCAGCGGGCGAACATCTCCGCCTGGTGGCGGTTCTGCAGGATCTCCAGCGCCGCGGAGTACATGACGTCGTAGCGCTGCTGGTCGACCTTCACCTGGATCTCGTAGACGTCGCGGTCGAGCGAGCTCCAGGCCCGGATCGCGGCCTCGGCGCCGTGCGGAAGCTCGAGCCCGACCTGGATGAGACTGTCGATCCGGCGGCGCGGGTCGGTTTCGCGTCGGAGGAACTCGATGACGGACACCGTCCGCTCCTCCATCCAGTTCTCGAGCAACTCACGGGTGTACGCCGGCCAGCCGGAGAAATAGTGGTAGAACGATCCCGTCGTGACGCCGAGGCGGTTGCACACCTCGGCGAGCTTGAGCCCGCCATACCCGAGGTCGGACAGCACATCGAGGCCGGTCTCGAAATAGGCCTCGCGCGAAACGACCCCCGCCATGGGACGGAACCCTAGCCTGCGAGGCGCCTCGCCGAGCCGTGTCGCGCATCAACAATTCGTAACCGCAGCAACGGCCCGAAAAGGGGCCCGGGTTCTTACAGTTCGCTGAACTGTCACTCAAATCGGGTGTTCTGCGAAGCCGCCCGATGCCGTGTGGCAAGATATTGACTATGCCGCATACGGCGAGCAGGGGGCCAGGCCGTCCACCAGCAGCGAAGGCTGCCGAAACGCGTGAACGCATTTTGCGTGCCGCTCGCGAGGTGTTCAGCGAACTCGGTTATGACGCTGCCACTTTTCAAGCGATCGCCATACGCGCCGATCTGACGCGCCCGGCCATCAATCACTATTTCGCCAGCAAACGGTTGCTGTACCGGGAAGTAGTCGAGCAGACCAATGCGATGGTCGTCGCGGCGGGCATGGCGAAGGCGCAGGGACAGACGAGCCTGCTCGGCCGGCTGTCCGCGTTCTTCTCCGTGGCGATGCAGGCCGACAGCGAGGATCGTTCGGCCGCAGCGTTTCTGGTGACGTCGGTGCTCGAGGGTCAACGCCACCCCGAGCTCCGCAATGACGACCAGGACTCGATGCGCAACTCGAGGGCATTCGTTTCATGGGCGGTCAACGACGCCATCGAGAAGGGCGAACTGACCACCGACACCGACGTACCGCAACTCGTCGAGATGCTCGTCGCCGTGATGTGGGGCATGGGTTTCTACGCCGGTTATGTCGGCTCGCGCACCGAGCTCGAGGCGATCGTCGACAAACTCGAGTTGCTGCTGGCGAACAAGCTCTGGAAGCTCGCCGAATAGCTCTTTCTGGCAATTTGCTGTGTGACCTGGGGTGATGTCTGCCACAGACGCGTGTAGATCAGCTAACTTATTGAGTAGCATGGCTATGCAATGACTGATCTTCATGACGCCCCCACCGCCCGCACCGACGGCGACAGCTGGGCGATAACCGAAAGCGTCGGCGCCACGGCGCTCGGGGTCGCGGCTGCCAGGGCAGTCGAAACCGCCCGCGAGGACGCGCTGATCCGCGACGAATTCGCCTACCTGCTTGTGTCGGCAGCAGGTCCGCAGTGGGCTCAGATGGCCAGCAGCGACCCGGTCTGGCTGGCCGAGGACGAGGAGTTCCGACGGCTTCACGAGATGTCGCGCGACTACCAGGCCGTCCGCACCCACTACTTCGACGACTTCTTCAATGCGGCCATGCGGGCGGGTATCCGTCAGGTCGTGATCCTCGCCGCGGGCCTGGACTCGCGCGCCTACCGACTGGACTGGCCCTCGGGTACCACGGTGTTCGAGATCGACCAGCCCAAGGTGCTGGAGTACAAGACCTCGACACTCGACGCGCACGGCGCGAGCCCGAAGTCGCGTCGCATCCCCGTCGCGGTCGATCTGCGCGACGACTGGCCTGCGGCGCTGACCGCCGCAGGCTTCGACGCCACGGTGCCGACCGCGTGGCTGGCCGAAGGGCTGCTTCCCTATCTGCCGCCCGATGCGCAGGACCGTCTCTTCGAACTCGTCACCAGCCACAGTGCGCCGGGAAGCCGCATCGCCGTCGAGGCCTTCAGCATGGACCTGTCCGAGCAGGCCGAGCAGGATCGGGCAGCCCGCCGCGAGCGCACCGCGCGGATGCGGGAGTTGTCGGGCATCGACATCGACGTCGACACCTTGACCTACGCCGACGCCGACCGTGCCGACGCCGGCGCCTGGCTCGCCGAGCACGGCTGGGCCGTCGACTCCGTGCCCAGCGAGGACGAGATGGTCCGGCTGGGCAGGGCGACGCCCGATTACGAGGCCGAAGAGATCGCGTCGAGCGTGCTGTTGCGAGCCGAACTGTCCTGAGGAGTTCCGATGAGTTCACTGCGTACCCACGACGACACCTGGGACATCGCCACCAGCGTCGGCACCACCGCTGTGATGGTGGCTGCGGCGCGGGCCGCCGAGACCAGGCAGGACGACGCGCTGATCAATGATCCGTACGCCGACGTCCTCGTCGAGGGCGCAGGCACAGGGTCGTGGAGCACCATGCTCGACGACGAGATCGTCGAGAAGGCCGCGACGATCGATCCCGAGATCGGAAACATCTTCCGGCACATGCGCAGCTACCAGGCCGTGCGCACCCACTTCTTCGACGCGCACTTCACCGCGGCGACGCAGGCCGGGATCCGGCAGGTGGTCATCCTGGCGTCGGGCCTCGACTCGCGGGCCTACCGGCTGACGTGGCCCGCCGACACCACGGTCTTCGAGATCGACCAGCCGAAAGTGCTCGAGTACAAGGCGGCCAAGCTCGCCGACAATGACGTGAAACCGGCGGCGACACTGCACCAGGTGCCGGTCGATCTGCGCAACGACTGGCCGGCGGCGCTGCGCGAGAGCGGGTTCGATCCCGGCCGGCCGACCGCGTGGCTCGCCGAGGGGCTGCTGATGTATCTGCCCGCCGACGCTCAGGACCGGCTCTTCACGTTGATCACCGAGCTGAGTGCTCCCGGCAGCAGGATCGCCGCCGAGGCGGTCGGTGTCCACTCCGACGAACGGCGTGAGCAGATGCACGCGCGGTTCGAGAAGATCGCCGACCAACTCGGCATCGAACGCGAGGTCGACGTGGCCGAGCTGATGTACAACGACCCGGACCGCGC
>DATEIG010000501.1:0-16556 GCA_035279185.1 Mycobacterium sp. | reverse complement strand
CCCGCTGCGCGGCCAGCACGAGTTCGAGCGCGATCGTCTCATCGGGCGCGCCGGCCGAGTGGGCCCGATGCCACGCGCGGTGATCACCTGCGGCCGGACCGGTGATGACGTCGGCCAGTGCGGCGTGCGCGCGTCGCCGCTCACGGGGCGACGCGTTGCGGTAGACGGCTGAGCGCACCAGCGGATGTCGGAAGCGGAGGCGGGATGCGACGGTGATGAGGCCGCTGCGCTCCGCCTCGACGCTCGCGTCGACGTCGACGTGGAGCCGAGCGGCCGCCGCCCACAGCCATGCCGGGTCGCCGGTCGGTTCCGCAGCCGCGACGAGCAGCAACGTGCGCGTCTCGGCAGGCATCTCGTGTAGGCGTTGTTCGTACTCCCGCTCGATCCGCCTCGTGACCGACATGGCGTCTGTCAGTCCGTATCCGCCTGCCAGCGCCGCGGGGGCCATGGCGTGCCGAAGCTCCTGCAGCGCCAACGGATTTCCGTCCGCTTCGGCCAGGATGTTCTCCCGGACCGCCTCATCGAGCTGACCCGGCATCACCTCGGACAGCAGCGCGCTGGCATGGGTGTGGGCCAGCCTCGTCAGGTTCAGCTCGGTCAGGCCGTCCAAGTCGCGGTCGATGAGCGGTGAACGCGCAGCGAAGATCATCCCGACCGGGTCGGCGAGAAGACGGCGCGCCGCGAAGGTCAGCGCCTGGATCGAGGCGCGGTCGACCCACTGCGCGTCGTCGACGACGCAGACGGTCGGGGACTCGGCGCCGGCCTCGCCGAGCAGTGTCAGCACCGCCAGACCGACCAGAAGGCGGTCCGGTACTGGGCCGTCGCGCAGGCCCAGTGCGATCCGCAGGGCGTTCTTCTGCGGGTCAGGCAGGGCGTCGACATGCGCGAGGATCGGTCCGCACAGCTGTGCCAGGCCGGCGTAAGCCACCTCCATCTCCGATTCCGCACCGCTGATCCGGATGGTCCGAATGCCACCGGCCGTCGTCAACACCTCGTTGATGAGCGCGGTCTTTCCGATTCCTGCCTCACCGAGGATGACGAGGGCGCCGCTGTGACCGCCGCGCGCACGCTCACACAGGTCGGCAAGCCGCTGCAGTTCGTCCTGCCGTCCGACGAGCGCTCTGCCGCCGGCCCCGGAGCCCATGCCGGTGATCTTGACACGTCGGAGGTCGGCCAGCGACCGAAGCAGCGAGACGGGGTTGTCCCTGGCTGATCAACAACCCGTGGTTTCCACGGGGTCGCTGACCGCTGCCCTGAGTGTCTGATCGTCACCGAGCCACCCACCTGATCGACGAAGGATTGCCATGACCACGACCGTCCATGAGGCCACCTACGACCTGTTGCGCACGCTGGGACTGACGACGGTGTTCGGCAACCCGGGCTCGACGGAGCAGACTTTCCTGCAGGACTTCCCCGATGACTTCACGTACGTGCTCGCCCTTCAGGAGGCATCGGTGCTGGCGATGGCCGATGGCTTCGCCCAGGCCACCGGTCGGCCGGCGCTGGTGAACCTGCATACCGCAGCGGGTACGGGCAATGCGATGGGAAGTCTGGTCGCGGCATACCGCGCGAACACGCCCTTGATCGTCACTGCCGGTCAACAGACACGCGAGATGTCGTTGTGCGACCCGTATCTCAACAACCCCGACCCGACGGTGATGCCGCAGCCGTGGGTGAAATGGGCGTACGAGCCTGCGCGCGCCGAGGACGTGCCCGCTGCGTTCATGCGGGCCTACGCGGTGGCGACGCAGCCGCCTGCCGGCCCGGTCTTCCTGTCCATTCCGCTCGACGACTGGAACAAGCCGGCGCTGGGCCCCGCGGTGGTCCGGACGGTCAGCCGGCGTGTGGCGCCCGACGCCGACCGGCTGCGCGAATTCGCCGACCGCATCAGTCGCGCGGAGCGGCCACTTCTGGTGCTCGGGCCCGAAGTCGACAGGGCCGGCGCATGGGACGCCGGGGTCGCCTTCGCGGAGAAGTTGCGCGCGCCGGTTCGCGGAAGCGGGCTCTCGGACAGGTGCTCGTTCCCCGAGGACCACCCCCTGTACGGCGGACCGCTGCCGCTGACGATCGCGGGCGTCTGCGAGGCCCTGGCGGGTCACGACCTCGTCATCGTGATCGGGTCGCAGGTGTTTCGGTACTACCCCTACGTCGCAGGCGACTACATTCCCGACGGCACCGAGGTCCTGCACGTCACCGAGGATCCCCACCTCGCGTCGACCGCGCCGGTCGGCGACAGCCTGCTCGGCGACGCGGGCACCGTCCTCGAGCGACTCCTGGATCTCGTCGAGGTGCCGAGCGACCGGCAGCCTCCCGCATCGGCGAGCCGGGATGTCGGCGCTGACCTTCCGACGGCGTCGGCGCCGCTCGTGCCCAACGACGTCTACGCGGCACTCAGCTCGGTCAAGCCCGACGATGCAGCGGTCGTGATGGAGTCGACGTCCACGTTGGCGGATCTCATCACATGGTGGCCTACCCGGCGCCCGGGAAGCTTCTTCGCCACCGGCAGCGGTGGCATCGGCTGGGGCGTGCCTGCCGCTGTGGGCATCGCGCTCGGAGACAGGGCACGCGGGGTCAAGCGGACCGTTGTCGCCTCGATCGGCGACGGTTCGTTCCAGTATTCGATCCAGGCGATCTGGACTGCCGCGCAACACAAGCTGCCCATAGTGTTCGTGGTGCAGCGCAACGGCGAGTACGCAGTGCTCAAATCGTTCGCGCTGCTGGAGAAGACGCCCAATGTTCCCGGTATGAACCTTCCCGGGCTCGACATCGCCTCACTGGCAAAGGGTTTCGGATGCCGAACGGCAGAGGTCGACGACACCGGAAGCCTGGTCAGCGAGTTCAAGGCGGCCTTGGACGCCGACGGACCGACCGTCATCGTGGTGCCCACTGTGCCCCAACTGCCTTTCCTGGGCTGACGGATGCCGGTCTACACGTGCACGACGGTGCGGTCGATGCTGAGCACCGAGGTGAAGTCGGCTCTGGCCGAAGAGGTGACCCGGATCCATTCGATGATCAACCACGTTCCCGGCACCTACGTCAACGTGGTCTTCCACGAACTCGATTCGGACGATGTCTACACCGATGGGAAACCCGCACAACCCCTGCTGCTCAACGGGTGGGTCCGTACCGGGCACCCCGAGGCGCAGAGCAGCCAACTGGTGGCCGAGATCGCTGCAGCGGCCACCCGGGTCACCGGCGTCCCCGCTGAACGGGTTCTCGTCGTCATACAGAACAGCCCGGCGCACTTTGCCATCGAAGGTGGTCGAGTGCTGCCGGCCCCCGGCGAGGAAGAAGCCTGGCTACGGGAGCAGCAGGGGGAGTGAGATGACAGCGCAGACTTCGCACAGCCACGCGGCTCCGGGAGCCCTCGAGCGGTTCGCCGAAGCGGCCGCGGCCCACGCCGACGTGACCGCTGACGAGGGCGTGCTGACTGAACGTGGCCGCGATTTCTGGGGTGTCGGGGGAGTGGCGGATCTGCTGGTACGCCCTCACGGCCGCGACGACATCGCCGCAATCATGCGACTCGCTTCCGAACACCGGGTGGCGGTCGTGCCGCGCGGAGGAGCCTCGAACTGCTCGGGTGGGATGATGGCGAGCGCGGGCCGTGTCCTGCTCGATCTCTCCGGCCTCGACAAGATCCTCGGCATCGACCCCGAGAAGCGCTGTGCGCGCGTGGAACCCGGTGTGGTCAACGCAGACCTGCAAGCAGCATTGGCGCCCCACGGGCTGTGCTTCTCGCCTGATCCCGTCTCCGCGCACCTGGCGACCGTGGCGGGGAACATCATCGAGAACGCCGGCGGCCCGCACGCGTTGAAATACGGCGTCACCTACAACCACGTCCTGAGCGTCGACGTCGTGTTGCCGGACGGGTCGGCACATACCCTCAACGCCGACGACGAGGGTCCGGACCTCCTCGGTGTCGTCATCGGATCGGAAGGCACCCTGGGGATCATCACCGAGGCCACCGTCGCGCTGCGCCCGGTCGCCGACGTCACCCACAGCCTGATGGGGGCTTTCGCCTCCGCTCGAGAAGCCGCCGACACCATCGCCGCAATCATCGCCACCGGTGTGGTGCCTGCCGCGGTGGAGTGGCTCGATCGAGCGGGAATTGCTGGGCTGCAACAGTTCTACGACACCGGCTATCCGCTTGATGCCGATTCCATCGTCCTCATCGACGTCGACGGCACGTCGGCTGAGGTGGCTCGGGACCAGGCCATCGTGGACCGGGTGCTGCGTGAACACGCCACCGAGGTCCGCATCGCCGAGGACGACAAAGCGCGCGCCGCTCTGTGGTTCGGCCGGCTCAACGCCCCCAACTCGGTCGTGAAGACGGGTAAGGGCTTCTTCATCGGCGACGTGACGGTTCCCCGTGACCGCATCCCGGAGATGCAGGCGGCCATTCAGGCCACCGCCGAACGTCATTCCGACGGCCTGATGTTCATCGCCGTCTGTGGTCACGCCGGTGACGGTGACCTGCACCCGACGACCTTCTACGACAAGAACAACCCGCTGGCGACAACGGCCCTCGAAGCCGCCAACAACGAGATAATCGAAGCCGCATTGCGATTGGGCGGCACCATCACCGGCGAGCACGGCGTCGGCACGGAGAAGATCCAGTTCATGACGAAGCGCTTCACCCCGGTGGAGATCGCCGCTCAACGCGAGATCAAGGCGGCGTTCGATCCCGTCGGGCTACTCAACCCCGGCATCATGCTGCCCGATCGCTCGGCGGACGAACCCGACGTCAGCGCGTTCGGCGCCGCGCTTCGCGACGCCCTTGCGGGTCGGCTGAATCCCGATCCCACCGCGCCGCTCACCACCGGTGACAACGCCGACATCGCGATCAACCTCGGCAACCTCAGCCTGGTCGTCGGCGCTGACGCCACCATCGAGTCGGTCAACCGATACCTGGGCGAACATCGAGTCACGTGCGCGGCGATTCCCGCAACAGGTCAAGGTCGCACTGTCGGAGAGGTTGTCGCGACCGCCACAGGGGCCGAGCGTGACCACGTGAGGCATGCGCTGCTGGGCGCCGACGTGACCGTGGTCGACGGTCACCGACCCGCCCGCTTCGGAGCCGAGACGATGAAAGACGTTGCGGGATACGACACCAAGCGGCTCTACATCAGCTCTCGAGGTGCATTCGGCGCTCTGCGGACCCTCATCTTCAAGATCGGTGTCGACGGATCCGGCTAAGCCCCATCTGCCGGGAGATGCTGGTGGTAGAAGTCGGCCAGCCGCTCGACAGCCTGGTCCACGTAGTCGGGTACGTCGTACATCTCGTAATGGCCTGCGCCCTCGACGATCATCAGATCGATCGGGTTCGGCGCGAGCTGTAGCCGCGACGCGTAATTCGCGCCGATCTGCTCCTTCACGCTGCTTCCCGGCGTCGAGAGCACGACCGCTGGAACGGGCCGTGCGGGGTCGGCGTCGTCGGGCAGATGAAGCAGGGCCGCGAGGTCGAACGGTCCACGGGGGATCCGCATGGGCGTGATCGTCACGATTTCGTGCCTTTCGGTGTCCGTCCGTCGTGCAACCGCGGTCATGGCGAATCCATTCCGACAGGAAAACCTCCCCGGCATTCGGAGGCTAACCCTCGTGACGCACGGCCGATTCCGCGGCATCGTCACATCTATCAGATGAACGCAGAAGGGACCTACCATGAAGGCAGCATTCGCCACCGTCCTTGCAGCTGGTGCATTCGGCTCCGCCGCAATGACTTTGGCGGCGCCGGTGATTGCCGCGCCTGCCGGCCCGTCGGCCGTCGACACCACCGTCAACGGATTGAAGGCAGACGGCTACACCGTCATCGTCAACCGGACCGGTGCGGCGTCACTGTCGCTGTGCACGGTGAGCGCAGTACGACCGGGCCACGAGGTCACGCGTACCGACAGCGGACATCCCGGTGACGCTCTCGCGACTACGGTCGTCTCGAAGACGGTCTACGTGGACGTGAGGTGCTGAGGACCAGGCTGGTCGTGAGCATGTCGAGCATGTGCTCGAACGAGTCGGTGAGGTCGGCTGTCTGGCCGATGCCGACCTGCTCGATGGTGACGGCGCCGTGGATCGCACTCCAGACGGCCTGCGCATCCTCGGTCGGGTTTTGCACTGCGGCGGGGTCTTTCATCGCCGTGATCAACGCCACCAACACGTCGAACACGGCATGGCCTGCGCGCGCCACCTCGGAGGACTGGTCCTCCAGCGGACTGCCCGCGCCGAAGATCAGCGAGTATCGAGCCGGATGGCGTAGCGCGAAGTCGCGGTAGCTGCGACACGACCGACGGAAGCGCTCAACGGCGTCGCCGTCGTCGGACACATCGATGGCCTCGGCGAGTTCCTCCAACGCCCGCATCGCCAAGGCGACGATCAGGCCGTCCTTGCTCTCGAACCTGTTGTAGACGCTCATGGGCGAGACCGAGGCGTGTTGGGCGACCGCACGGATTGTCACGCCGGCGACGCCGTCTCGATCCAGCACCGCCTCGGCCGCGTTGAGCAGTGCGGCCGAGACGTGCTGGCTGGCGGTCCGGTGCCGCCGTGGGGCCGGGCTCATACCGTGGCGTCGACCTGTCGGGCGGCCATCCACGAGAGCGCGGTGTCAGCGACATCCCGCCATCCGTGGTCGATGGTCAGCGAGTGTCCACGTCCGTCGAACTCGTGGAAGTCGGTGATCGCGCTGGACTTCTTGTAGAGACCGTGAGCGGCCTTGGCCGAAACGAACGGCACGGTGTGGTCCGCGGTGCCGCCGGTGATGAGCAGCGGTCCTCGTGTGCTGTTGGCGGTGTCGACCTTCGCTGGGGAGCTCGGTGAGAAGTTGGCCGTCGCGGCCTCGAACAGCGGCTTGCCGGGCGACGGAATCGCCCACTGCTCCCACAGCGCATCGGACTCCTCGGCCGGCAGCGCGTTACCGAAGCCGTACCGCCACTGCTCGCGGGTCAGACCCTTGGCGCGTCCACGGTTCAAGGGATTGCCGAGGACCGGGAACGCCGAGCGCAGCTGCGCGAAGGGCAGCGGCTTGACGCCCTTGATCGGCGCCGGATCGATCGCGATCGCCGCGGCGGCCTTGTTCTGGCCCAACAGCTTCTGGGCGATGAGGCCGCCGAACGAATGCCCGATGACGACCGGCGGGGTGTCGAACTGGTCGAGGACTGCGGCGAAGTGGTCGGTCAGTTCGTTGATGCCGAACCCCGCTTGGTCCGCGGCGTGCAGTCGCGTCTCCTCCGGGGTGTCGAACTCGCCGGGCCACGCCGGGGCGATGGCCTTGTGACCCTGGGCGGCGAAATGTTCGATCCACGGCTGCCAGGCGGTGTGGGCAACCCAGAGCCCGTGGATGAAGACGACGTTGGTCATAGGTGTTCCTGTCTCTCGGGCGAGTCATTTATGGAACGACGTTCCATTAGCATCGCAATGCCAAGAACCGCATCGGCGTCGGAAATATTTCCTCACCTTCACGAGCACGTCGATAGCGCATTCCTGCCCGGTTGTTGCCCGTTCCGCGCCCGACGCTTTCGCCGACTCACCCCGTAGTGCGGCTTCGTGGTGCGATGATCGCAACGCGTACCGGAGGAGAAGACCGTGACTGTTCCCTATGTTCTCGTCGTGGCCACGAACGCCGCGGTGATCGGCCCGCACAACCGGGCCACCGGCTTCTTCTTCCCCGAAATCGCCCACCCTGTACGGGTACTGGACCGCGCGGGGATCGCAGTCGAGTTCGCGTCGCCGCTGGGCGGCAAGCCGCCCGAGGACGGGTTCGATGCCGACGACGAAGAGCAGACCGCCTTCCTGGACAGCAAGGCGTACCGGCGCCTGTCGCGAAGCCGCAAGCTGTCCGACGTCGACGTGCGCGACTACGACGCGGTCTTCTTCCCCGGCGGACTCGGCCCGATGGTCGACATCACCGGCAACCCCGAGGTGCAGTCGACGGTCATCAAGGCGTGGGACGCCGGGATGATCGTGTCCGCCGTCTGTCACGGCCCGGCGGCCTTCCTCGGTGTGACTCTCGACGACGGCTCACCGCTGGTACGCGGTCGGAAACTCACGTCGTTCTCATGGGCAGAGGAAGACGGATACGCAGATGCCGACGTTCCGTTCGACCTCGAAGCCGCCCTTCGCGAAGAAGGCGCTCTCTACGAGGCGACGGAGCCGTGGCATTCCAAGCTCGTCGTCGACGGTCGACTGATCACGGGTCAGAACCCGCAGTCGGGGACGGTCGTCGGCGAGGCCCTGGTTGAAGCCCTCAAGGGCGTGTGATGGCGTCGGACTCCGTTGTCGTCGTCGCGCACTGGCAGACCACCGATGAAGCGCTGGAGACGGTGCTCACCAGCATTGCCGAGCTTCGGCCGCTGTCGCTGGCTGAGCCGGGATGCCTTGGCTACGAGGCATTTCGGAGTCTGACGGATGAGACCGCGCTGGTGTTGATCGAGCGGTACCGCGACGACGCGGCACTCGAGGCGCATGCCGGCTCGCCGCACTACCAGGAGATCGTCGTCGGACGGGTTCGGCCGCTGTTGACCGACCGGCGGGTGGAGGTTCTCCGACCGAGAGATCCGCGATAGCTCGCGGTCAGACCGTGGTGCCGAGCGCTTCCTGCATACCGCGGGTCGCCAGCTGGTCGGCCAATTCGTTGTCGCCGACACCCGAGTGTCCCTTGACCCAGAACCACTCGACTTCGTGTCGCGCACAGGCGGTTTGAAGCCGCCGCCACAGATCGGCGTTCTTCACGGGCTGCTTGGCGGCGGTGAGCCAGCCGTTGCGCTCCCAGCCGAACACCCACTTGGTGATGCCGTTGCGCACGTAGGTGCTGTCGGTGTAAAGGTGCACCGTCACCGGCCGGGTGAGCGCCTCGAGCGCCATGATCGGCGCCGTCAACTCCATCCGGTTGTTGCTCGTCTGCGCCGACTCGCCGCCGCACATCTCGCGGACGTGCTCGCGCATACGCAGCACCGCACCCCAGCCGCCGGGGCCGGGGTTTGGTCGGCAGCCTCCGTCAGTGTGGATGACGACGATGTCGTCGGTCATGCGCCGAGGATAGGCGCCGAGATCATCGCCGTCCGAACCGACATGCCGTACTCCTCATGCCGGAGTGTGGTGATGCGGCGTCCCGGCTGCACCGCGTCTTTCACCCGGGTCGTGTTGTCGCCGAGGAACGCCGCGGTCGCGTCGATGTCTGCGACGACGTACGTGACGCCCCACAGCGTCGACGGGTCGTCGCCTGCGGCGCCTGGTGAACCGACGACCTCGACGATCACGTCGCCGAACCGGAAGAAGATCTGACGGATCGCCTGCCCGCCCAGTTCGGCGTCGCGGTGCCTGCGCGGTTCGACACCGACGGAGGCGAGCGATGCGACCGTCCGGTCCAGGTTCGGTGACATCAGCACGACGTGGTCGATCGCGGTGACGCCGTTCGCGTGCGAGGCGGGTGCCGCGGGTTGCGTGTCCGACGCTGTGGTCGGAACGCCGTCGACGGCGTCGACTCCGGGCGGCAAGCCGCGCAGCGACCACGCGACGATTCCGGTGCCGCCGCCATGTCCGATCAACCTGACGCGCACACCGCCGATACGGCAGACGGCATCGTCGTCGACGGCGAACCCGGCACGTGTCCAGGCGTCGGCTGGATCTGCCACCAGGAACTCGTCGACGGTGACGGTCATGGACTCTTTATACGCCGTCCGCCAGTGGCCACTTATGCGACGGAATCGCCCAAGATTCGCGCGATAACTGGCCACTCGGCGCCACCGGTCACGCCCCGGGCAGCAGGCTCACCTTGACCGACTTGTCCCCGCTGCCCACCAGGTCGATGCCGTCGCGAAACCCCGCCAGCGGCAACTGGTGGGTGCAGATGCGGTCGAGCGGAAGCGCGTTCGCCTCGATCATCGAGATCGCGGTCGGCCAGCAGTACGGCCCGAGGTGTGCGCCGAGCACGTCGAGTCCCTTGACGTCGCTGATGATCGTCCAGTCGACGGTCACCGGCGATCCGAAGACGCCGTACTCGACGTACCGGCCGAGCTTGCGCAACAGGTTCAGCCCCTGTGCCACTGCCGACGGGTGTCCCGTGGCGTCCATGTAGACGTCGGCGCCGTAGCCCTCGGTCAGGTCCCGCACCACCGACTCGACGTCGTCGCTCGTGATGTTGAGCGTGATGTCGGCGCCGCACGCGGCGGCCAGATCGAGCTTCGCGGGAATGGAGTCCAGCGCGATCACATGCGCGGGGCTCTTCGCCCGAACGCCCGCGATCATGCCCAAACCTATTGGGCCGCAACCGGCGACTACGACGACGTCGCCGAACGCTACCGACGCGCGTTCGACGGCGTGCAGCGCGCACGACAGCGGCTCGGCGAACGCCGCGTGGGCTGCCGGGACATCGGCCGACACCTTGTGCACGATCGCGTCGGCGGGATAGATCATGTACTCCGCCATGGCTCCGTTGGTCTTGCGGCGGAACCCGAAGATGCTGTGCGGCGCACACATCCAGTACTGGCCGCGGCGGCAGAATCGACACGTCCAGCACGGCACGATCTGTTCGGCGACGACGCGGTCGCCGGTGTCCACGCCCCAGCGCTGCCTGCCCAGATCGTCGATCGAGACGATCTCGCCGACGAACTCGTGGCCTGGCGTCACCAAGAGGTCGACGTTCGGCGGAACCGGCCCGTCACCCCAGTACATCGGCGCGCCGTGATAGCACTTGAGGTCGCTCGCGCAGATTCCGACCGCCTGCACCTTCACCAGCGCCTCGCCGGGACCGGGGACCGGCACGGGCACCTCTTCGAGGCGGTAGTCCTCGCGGCCGTGGATCACGACGGCCTGCATCGTCGAGCTCATCTCAATCTCCTCGAGGTGTCGATCGTGGCGCTCACCGTCACGGGCGTGTCGAACATGCTGGGAGGCAACACGGTTCCTTCATGCTGAACGGCGGCCGCACCCCACTGCAGGGCCGTCGCCAATGCCTTGCCGCGGTCGTGTGGACAGCTGAGGAATCCGGCGAGCATGGCGTCTCCAGCACCCACAGTGCTGACGACGTCCCGGACAGGCGCATCACCCCACAGTGCACCTGTGGCGTCGACGAGGATCGCGCCGTCACCGCCGAGGCTCGCCAGCACGGTACGGGCCCCGCGACGGCGCACTTCGATGGCGGCCTCGACCACGTCGCCCAGCGTCTGCGGCACCGCGCCGGTGAGTTCGGCGAGCTCGTGCACATTCGGCTTCACCAGATCCGGTGCTGCCGAGAGGCTTTCGGCCAGCGGCGGCCCAGAAGTGTCGACGGCGACGGCCACGCCGCTCCGGTGCCCGAGGTCGACGATGTCGCGGTACCAGCCGCCGGGTAGACCGGCGGGCAGACTGCCTGAGCCGACCAGCCATGCGGCATCGCGTATGTGAGCCGCGACAGCGCAGCGCAAACGTTCGGTCTCCTCGGGGGTGAGCTCCGGGCCGGCTTCGTTGATCTTCGTGACGGCGCCGTTCGGCTGGGTCAGGCTGATGTTGCTGCGGATCTCACCGGCAATCGGCACGACCACCGTGTCCAGCCCGGCGTCGTCGAGCATGCGCTCGAGTTGCGCGCCGACGGAGCCGCCAGCGGGCACGATCGCGCGCACCGGCACATCGTGAACGTGGAGCGCGAGGGCGACGTTGACGCCCTTGCCGCTCGGTTCACTCGTACTGCGTCGGCTGCGGTTGACCGAACCCAGGACGACGTCGTCGACGAAGATGGTGCGGTCGACGCTCGGATTGGGCGTGAGGGTGACGATCATGCCCGCTCCACATCGATTCCGGCGCTGCGCAATCGGGCGCACCAGTCATCCGGAAGGTCCGTGTCGCTGATCACCGTATCGATGTCGTCGACGTCGCCGTGCTTCGTTCCCTTGACGACGCCGAACTTGCTGTGGTCGGCGAGCAGCACCCGTTTCGCGGCGCATCCAAGCATCAGCCGTTTGACGGCGGCCTCGGCGGGGTCGGGGGTGGTGAGGCCGCGTTCGACCGAGATGCCGTTGGTGCCGAGAAAGGCGACATCGACGTTGATCTCGGCCAGGGCCCGCGCGGCCCAATCGCCGACCTCGGCGAAGGTGACGCCGCGCAGGCGGCCGCCGAGCGTGTGGACCGTCAGCCGCGGCCGGGTCAGCAGCGACATCGCCAGCGGCACTGTGTTCGTGTAGACGGTGAGGTCGCGGTCGCCGGGGAACAGTTCGACGAGCTTGGCCGTCGTCGACCCCGCGTCGATCAACACGGAGCCCTCGGCGGGCACGTGCGCCAGTGCGGCCGCGGCGATACGGGTCTTCTCCGCGGTGAGTTGCGTTCGCGTTTCGACGGCAGGCTCGAACGTCAGTGACCGCACGGGCACCGCGCCGCCGTGCACGCGCCGCAGCAGCCCTTGCCGCTCGAGCGCGATGAGATCCTTGCGGATCGTCTCGCCGGTCACACCGAGGGACTCGGCGATCTCCGTGGCGTCGACGCGACCGTCGGCGCGAAGACGGTCGACGATGTGGTTCTTCCGCTGGTCGGCGTACGGGGTCATGATGCTGCGGCTTTGGCTGCCAGTCGCGCCGCACCGAGCGCACCGGCCTCGCTGACGTCGGCGCGCACCAGATCGCCGAAGCGCCTGCGCTTCACCGCGATCAGCCCTTCGCTGCGCGCCCAGCCGCCGGTGACGACCAGCGTCCGGTGGGGGCCGCTGACCGCGCTCATCGCGTCGTGGATGTCGCCGGCCTGTTCGGTGACCGCCTCCAAGGCGGCGCGCCAGAGGTGGGCCGGGCTGTGGGCCTCGGTGACGCCGAGGATGTCGAGCCTGCCGAATGCCGGAGCAACGACGCGTATTTCGGGTACCGATAGTGCGACCGCCGCGATGTCCAGCGCGGGCAGATCGGAGCTGTCCTTGCCGAGCAGCGCGAGGATGCGTTGCAGCGCCAACCCGCCCTGCGTGGCGCCGAGCAGACACCAGTGATCGGCGACTGCGTGCCAGCCGGTGGTGATTCCCGCGTCGGCGAGGCCGGCGATGACGTCGGGGGACAAGCCCGGTTCGATGGTCCGGACGAGCGCTTCTGCGGTGCCGCACGAATCCAGTTCGTCGCCGGGCCCGTCGGCGCCTGCCCCGACCACCGCGGCTTGATGGTCGTGGCCGGCGACCGTCAGCACCGCGCCGGTCAACCGGGGGATGCCTGCCTCGGCTCCGACGCGGCCCAGCGCTGTACCCGCCGTCACCAACGGGGGCATCAACGATTGGTCGGCACCCGACCAGCCCAGGGTGTCGGTCCACCAGTCACGCTCGGCGAGGCGCAGCCATCCGGTTCTGGAGGCGAGTGACTGTTCGGTGGCCTCCTCGCCGCCGAGTCCACGCACGATCCACTCGGCGACGTTGAGCCGGCGCACGGCGTCGCGGGCTGACGGCATGTTGTCGATCAGCCACCGGTGTTTGGTCAGTGACCACTGCTGACGGAACGGAAGGCCGGTGGTAGCCGAAAACGCTTGTGGGTCAACGGCTGTGCCAAGGTCTTCCAGCTCTGCGGAGTCGCGCGTGTCGTGCCAGGCGATGACGGGTGCGACGGGATCGCCGTGGCCGTCCAGCAGCACTCCGGATTCTGCGATGCTCGTGACGCCGAGGCCGCCGATCGGGCCGGGCGCGCAATCGGTAATAGCCTGTGCGACAGCGGATTTTGCGGCGTCGAGGAGAGCGATGGCGTCGAGTTCGACGCCCGCCTGCCATGGGGTGGCGGCCCGCCCCGAGGCCACAGGTTCGCCGTCCTCGGTGAACACCACTGCCTTGGTGGCGGTGGTGCCGACGTCGAGGCCGACGAACAGCGTGTCGCCCATGCCGTCCTCCGTCGCCACCTTGTTGCTTTGGGTTTCGATGGATATAGTTGCGTTTCGTTGGAAAGCTGTCAAGGATGACCTAGGGGATATCGATGCCGCTCGCCCGAACCGCCGACCTGGTGTCCGCCGCGTACAGCGCCGGTTCGGGACTCGTCGCCTTCAACGTCATCACGCTCGAGTCCGCCGAGGCGATCGTCGACGGGGCGGAGAAGGCCAACCGCCCGGTGATCCTGCAGATCAGCGAGAACGCGGTGAAGTTCCACCACGGCCGGTTGGCGCCGATCGCTGCCGCGACAACTGCGGTCGCCGCTGCCGCCGCGGTGCCGGTGTCGGTACACCTCGACCACGTGGAAGATGAACAGCTCCTGCACGCCAGCGCGGATAACAACCTCAGCTCAGCGATGTTCGACGCCTCGAAGCTCGATTACGACGCGAACCTGGCGGCGACCAAGGCCGCGGCGGACTGGGCGCATCAGCGCGACATCTTCCTCGAAGCCGAACTCGGCGAGGTGGGCGGCAAGGACGGCGCGCACGCCCCCGGCGTTCGCACCGATCCCGCAGAGGCGGCCGCGTTCGTCGCCGCAACGGGAGTCGACGCACTCGCGGTCGCCGTCGGAAGCAGCCATGCGATGTCGGAGCGGACCGCGTCGCTGGACTTCGATCTGATCGAACGGCTGCGGTCGGCGGTTCCCGTGCCACTCGTGCTGCACGGCTCGTCGGGCGTCGCCGACGACGACCTGCGCAGGGCTGTCAGCGCGGGTATCACCAAGATCAACGTCGGCACGCTGCTCAACGTTCGCTTCACCGGGGCCGTCCGCGCGCGCCTGGCCGCCGATGACCGGGTGACCGACCCTCGCAAGTACCTCCTGCCTGCCCGCGTCGCGGTGTCCGACGCGGTGGCGGGCCTGCTCGACGCGATCGTCTGACCGCGAGGCTGGGCAGTCGCCTAGCATCTGGGTCATGACAAGGGTTTGCGTGATCACGGGCGGTGCGGGCGGAATGGGTCGGGCGACGGCGAAGGTCGTCGGGCGGGACCACGCTCTTGTCCTTGCCGACGTCCGCCAGGACCGCCTGGACGAAGCGGCCGAGGAACTCAACGCACTCGACGTCACGGTCGAGGCTGTCAACTGCGACGTCACCGACAAGCTGGCAGTCGACGCGCTGCTCGACACGGCGGCGGGGCTCGGCGCGCTCGCCTCGGTCATCCACACCGCGGGCGTGAGCCCCAGCATGGGGTCCGCGGACTACGTGATGCGTACCAACGCGATCGGCACACTCAACGTCAACGAGAGTTTCTTCGCGCGGGCAGGCGAGGGCGCAGCGATCGTCAACGTGGCATCGATGGCCGCGCATCTCATGCCCGAAAGCGTCCTTCCCACAAAGCATTTCCCACTTGCCCTCATCGACGAGGCCGCCTTTGTTTCGGAGATGCTGACCGCCTGCACCATCGTGCCCGAGGATTTGCAGTCCGGTATCGCCTACGCCGTCAGCAAGAGCTTCGTCCGGTGGTACTCCGCGGCGCAGTGCGAACGGTTCAACGGGAAAGGCCTGCGCATCCTGTCGGTGTCACCCGGTTCCGTCGAAACGGAGATGGGGTTGCTCGAAGCGGAGGCCGGGGCCGGGGCCATGGTCGCCGACGCCGCCGTGCCGCGATGGGGCAAGCCCGAGGAGATGGCCGACCTGCTGGCGTTCTGCGCCAGCGACAAGGCTGGCTATCTCACCGGCACCGACATCCTCAACGACGGCGGCGTCGTCGCCTCGATGAACGAGCGGGCCAGGGCTGCCGCACCCGACGGTTAGTCAGACCACGTCGACCCAGAGGGTGAAGGCCAGGGTGACTCCGGCGAGCACGCCCAGCAGGATCGAGTCGACGTTGCGCAACTGTGTTGCATCCGACTTCTCCAGACGCAGTTCGCGGGCGAGAAGGAACAGCGGGAACGTCACGCTGATCGCGATGGCGAATCCGCCGAGGATGTAGGCCCACACGTACTTCACCCCGAGTCGTCGGGCCTCGATGACCATCAGGATCGCGACCGCGAGAAGCAGCAGGGCGATGTCGACGGTGATCGAGCGGGATGCCGGATTGGCCTTGGTGGCTTCCCAGAACCCCATGAAACTTCCACCACCGCTGAAGAACGCGATGTTCTGACTCCAGGTGGCGATGAACGCCACCAACGCGATCGCGGCATAGACGACGCAGAGGATCCTTCGAGACATGAGCATTCGCTCACCGTAGAAGGCTTGGCTGGTTCAAGATCAGAAATGCGCATTTCGCGCGCGGTCGCGGGGGAAGGGTCAGGTGCGGGTCCACTGTTGGGTGAGCCGCAGCAGATAGATCAGCGCGGGCAGCACGATGACACCGGCCAGGCCGACGACGCCCAGCAGGCCGATCAGCGTGGCGTTGGCCCCCGCGCCGTCGTCGATCGTGACCTGGTCGACGAGCAGCCACGGGTACTGCCCGACACCCCATCCCGCGACCACCGACGTGACCGCCGCGGCGGCCGGAATCCGCGCAATCGAATACCGCCGCCGATACAGCAGCACGACCGTCGCCACGCCCGCGATCGCCGCGATCACCAGCAGGGGCGACGCCGCCGTGCGCAGGCCGTGGCTCAGCGTGTGCGCGTCGTGCGCGACGGGATACAGGCCGGCAAACACCACGACGCCCGTCGCAATGCCGACGGCAAGCGTCCGCGTGCGTAGGCTCTCGGCCAGGCTCACCTGCCCGGCGCGCTCGGCGTCGGCCGTGAGGAACACCCCCG
>DATEIG010000500.1:0-5058 GCA_035279185.1 Mycobacterium sp. | reverse complement strand
CAGGTCGCGGTTGGCCAGCCCGGTCAGGGTGTCGCGCAGCGCCTGATCGGCGACCATCGTCAGCAGGCGCTGGTTCTGCCGCACCACCATGTACTGCCGCACCATCACCGCGCTCATCAACAGCGTCGACGACACGAAGATGGGGCCGAGGCCGGGTGTCGGGAAGTATGCGGGCACGCACACGAAGGCAGCGATTGCCACCGGTACGTACGGCAGCCACATCGAGACCTTCGACGGCACCTGTGACGTCTCCACTTCGGTGTCGGGCACCCGCCGGCTGATCAACGCCGCCATCCCGAACGTCAGGAACGCCACCGCCCAGCCGATGTCGATGACATGGCCGCTGCCATAGCTGTTGTGGGCCGTGAGGTAGGCGAACGCGCTGTCGGACAGGGCCATGG
Organism: Mycobacterium sp.; assembly: GCA_035279185.1. Taxonomy (GTDB): domain Bacteria; phylum Actinomycetota; class Actinomycetes; order Mycobacteriales; family Mycobacteriaceae; genus Mycobacterium. The sequence goes on along the minus strand of DATEIG010000500.1, from coordinate 4,657 downwards.
CCACCACACCTGCGGTGAGCATCGCCAGTGTCACGCGTCCGCCGGTGCGTGCCCGGGCAAGGACGAGCACCGCGACGGCGACGATCGCGATGTCCGACACCGGGTAGGCCAGGGCGAGAACGACCGCCGACGTGCTGGTGGCGTCGGACTCGAAGATGCTCCGCAGCACCAGCACCCACGAGATCTCGAACAGCGCGCCGACGACGATGAGGCCGTCGAGCGCCAGGCGCGCGCGAGAGTGGCCCGAGTAGCCGACGGGCAACAGGGCCATCGCGACGGCCGCGCCGATCGGGAACATCAGGTAACCGGCGTCGGCCAGCGACGGGAACGGCGGCTGATGGGCGATCGCTTCGTAGTAGATCCACAACGCGGCACCGATCGCCCAACCTGCGAGACCGGCCGCCATTGCGATCCACGCTTTGCGCTGCCTACCGGCGGCGGACTTCGCCGCCAGCCCGCTGCACATCACTGCGAAGAGCGAGAAGATCAGCAAGCCGTACTGCGAGACCGACAACGCGACACCACCCGGTTGCGTGATCAGCGTCGTGGCGAACGCGACGCCCGCCGCGACAGCGGCGACCCCCACCCACGCCGTTTTCGACACCAGGCAAAACTAGCAACATTTCGGCGTTATCGGAACTGTTGACAGCAAACTGGGGTACGGATTTGCCGGCACGGCGCAGTTGCTGCTTTTCCGCAGTGGCGGACGAGCCGTTATCGCCAATCAGATGTTGCCCCAATTGACGCTGGTGTTGAATTCATGACGCTGCACGTGGCTTCAGCAAATAACATCACGATCGTCATGGAAGTTTGGCGACCAGTTCCTCGACACCGACGCGCGGGCCCGTGAAGAACGGCGTCTCCTCGCGCACGTGACGACGGGCGTCCGTGGCCCGCAGATCGCGCATGAGATCGACGATGCGGTGCAGTTCCGGCGCCTCGAACGCGAGAATCCATTCGTAGTCGCCGAGGGCAAAGGCAGGCACGGTATTCGCCCTGACGTCCTTGTAGTCGCGGGCGGCCATCCCGTGCTCGGCGAGCATGCGTCGTCGTTCGTCATCGGGCAACAGGTACCAGTCCAGGGACCGGACGAAGGGGTACACGCAGATGTAGGCGCCGGGGTCCTCGCCCGCCAGGAACGCCGGGATGTGGCTCTTGTTGAACTCCGCGGGACGGTGCAGGGCCACGGTGCTCCACACCGGCGTCGTGGCGCGGCCGAGTGCGGTGGCGCGGCGGAAGTCCGAATAGGTGGCCTGCAGCGACTCGACCCGCTCGGCATGGGTCCAGATCATGAAGTCGGCGTCGGCGCGCAGGCCCGCCACGTCGTAGAGGCCGCGCACCACGACCCCGCTGTCCTCCTGCTGCTTGAGGAAGGTCGCGGCCTCGTCGACGATCGCGGTCCTGTCGTCGCCGAGCACCCCCGGCCTCACGGAGAACACAGAGAACATCAGGTAGCGGACGGTGGAGTTCAACGCGTCGTAGTCAAGGCGAGCCATGCGGTCTATTTTTCCACGCGCGAACCGGCCAGAGACGCCGCCGCCCTCGTGGCCGCCGCGATGCAAGCAGGCACCCCGATGCCGTCCAGGTACGCGCCTGCCACAGCGACCGAAGCGGGAAGGCCGGCCCTCAGCTCGGCGACCAGGGCGCCGTGGCCGGGGCCGTACTGCGGCATCGCGTCGAGCCAGCGGTGCACCAGGCAGTCGAACGGCTCGCTGGTCACCCCGAACACCGACGCGAGATCCTCGGCCGCCCAGGCCAGCAGGTCGTCGTCGCCGACGCGGTGGGCGATGTCGTGGGTGGAATCGCCGTACCGGCCGAACGACAGCCGAACCAGTTCGACGTTGCCGCGTGCGCCCCACTTGCGCGACGACAGCGTGATCGCCTTGGCGTGCAGTCGTTCTGACGTCGTCACGAGCACACCGGAGCGGTCGGGAACCGGGGCGCCTCCCGGCAACGCCAGAGCCACGAGGGCCGACGACGCGACCTTCACCCGACGCGCCGCGGCGGCGGTGCCCGGTGCGACGTCCGCCACGATGCGCGCCAACCGCGGCGCAGGCACCGCCAGCAGCACTGCGTCCGCGTACCAGGCGCCGCCCTCGTCGTCGACGAGCTGCCAGCCGCTGCCCCGCCGCTCCAGGCGTTCGATGCCGACCTGCGCCCAGTCCGCGTCGGCCCGCCTGACCAGCTCGTCGAGCAGGACCTGGTATCCGCCGTCGATGGCGCCGAACACCGAACCGCTCTTCGGCGGTGGCAGCGCCTCGCGAACCGCCTCGGTGAGGTTGCGCGCACCGCGATCCAGTGCCGCTGCCACCGTCGGCGCAGCGGACCTGAGCCCGATCGTGGCCGCCGATCCCGCGTAGACACCGGCCAGCAGCGGGTCGACGGATCGGGTCACCACCTGCTCGCCGAAGCGGTCGCCGACGAGTTCGGCGACGGTCGGGTCCGCCCCGGGACGCCAGTGCAGTGGGCGCGACGGCTCGTCGCGCATCCACGCGACCGTGCCCGGATCGACCAGCCCCGTCATCGTCGACGGGTCGGTCGGGATGCCGTTGACGGTGTCGCGCGGCAGCTCGTGGAGGCGGCCCTGGCTGTAGATCAGCGGGCGCACGCCCGTGGTGCCGATCTGCCGGTCCGCCAGCCCGAGCTCGGTGAGCAGCGCGGGCATTTCCGGACGCCGGGCGACGAACGCCTCCGCCCCGATGTCGATCGGCTGGCCGCCGAGTTGCTCGGTGCGCAGGACACCGCCGAGCCGGTCGGCGGGTTCGAACACGGTGATGTCGACGTCGTCGCCGAGGGCGTCGCGCAGCCGGTAGGCGGCGACCAAACCTGAAATGCCGCCTCCGACAACGCAATACGACTTGGCGCTCTCCGCTCCTCGCGTGCGCGGCCTCACAGCGAGTGCACCAGCGACACCACCTCGGTGATCACGCCCGGGTCGGTCGGCGGCAACACCCCGTGACCGAGGTTGAAGACGTGACCGGTCGCACCCGCATCCACCGCACGCCTGCCGTCCTCGACGACCGCGCGGGCCGCACGTTCGGCGACCGGGAGCCCGGCCAGCAGCACGACGGGGTCGAGGTTGCCTTGCAGGGCTGTGCCGGGGGCGACCCGCGTCGCGGCGTCGGCGAGCGACGTGCGCCAGTCCACGCCGACGACCGGGCTCGCGGCGGGCGCCACGGCCTCCGACATCGCGCCGAGCAACTCGGCCGTGCCTACACCGAAATGCGTCATGGGCACGCCCTCGCCCGCCAACGCCTCGAACACCCGCCTGCTGTGCGGCAGCACATAGGTCCGGTAGTCGGCGAGCGACAGCGTTCCGGCCCACGAGTCGAACATCTGGATGGCGTCGACGCCCGCATCGAGCTGCACCTGAAGAAATGCGGTCGTGATGTCGGCCAGCGCCGACATCAGCGCGTGCCAGGTGTCGGTCTCGGCGAGCATCATCGCCTTGGTGTGCTCGTGGTTGCGGCTCGGTCCGCCCTCGACGAGGTAGGACGCCAGCGTGAACGGGGCGCCCGCGAAGCCGATCAGCGGAACGTCCCCCAACTCCCCGACCAGCTGACCGACCGCGTCCGCGACAGGCGCGACCCGCTCCCGGTCGAGCGGTCGCACGGCGGCGACGTCCGCGGCGGTCCGGATGGGGTGCTCGATGACCGGCCCGACGTCGGGCACGATGTCGAGGGCGATGCCCGACGCACGCAGCGGGACGACGATGTCGGAGAACAGGATTGCGGCGTCGACGCCGTGCCTGCGCACCGGCTGCAGCGTGATCTCGGTGATCAGGTCGGCGTCGAAGCAGGCCTGCATCATGGTGTTCTTTGCGCGCAGCTCCCGGTACTCCGGCAGCGAACGTCCCGCCTGCCGCATGAACCACACCGGCACCCGGCTCGGTTTGCGGCCTCCAGCGGCGGTCAGATACGGCGACTCGGGCAGCTCACGACGGTTATTCATCGCCATCAATGCTGCCATGACAGCCGGACCGGGGGCCGTTTGGCGTCCGGTCGCGTCCGATACGGCGCGCCTGCGCACAGACCTGCCCAAATGGTCTACCGTCAAGCCGGTGACCACCGCCGAACCGGCGCAGTTCCGGGAAGCGGTCGCGGCGATGAATGCCACCACCGTGCGACCGGAGATCGAGCTCGGCCCGATTCGGCCGCCGCAGCGGCTCGCACCGTTCAGCTACGCCCTCGGCGCCGAGGTTCGCCATCCCGAGTCGGCCATCGTGCCCGAGCAGTCCGAGGGGGATGCGTTCGGACGGCTGATCCTCCTGCACGATCCCGAAGGCGCGGAGGCCTGGGACGGCACGATGCGGTTGGTCGCCTATGTACAGGCTGACCTCGATTCCAGCGAGGCGGTCGACCCGCTGCTGCCCGAAGTGGCATGGAGTTGGCTGGTCGACGCACTGGAGGCCAACACCGAACACGTCACGGCGCTCGGCGGCACCGTCACCGCGACCACGTCGGTGCGCTACGGCGACATCTCGGGTCCGCCGCGGGCACACCAGCTGGAACTGCGCGCCTCGTGGACCGCGACGACGCTCGAACTGGGGCCTCACGTCGCCGCGTTCTGCTCGGTGCTCGAACACGCTGCAGGCCTGCCACCCGCCGGGGTGACCGATCTGAAGTCGCGCACCCGCGCCTGATGACCGAAGCCGACT
>DATEIG010000499.1:0-2248 GCA_035279185.1 Mycobacterium sp. | reverse complement strand
GAGCACCTGGGCGTCCTTGCTCTTGTTGCCGTGCTCGTCGATGGTCCACGCGGCCTTGTGGCAGAGCAGCCGGGTCTGGTCGATTTCGTTGCGGGACTTGGCTATCGCCTCGCGCACCACGCCCTGCTCGCTCAGCGGCCTGCCGAACGCTACGCGCTTCTGCACCCGGTCGACCATCAACGCCAGGGCCCGCTCGGCAGCGCCGATGGCACGCATGCAGTGGTGGATGCGGCCTGGTCCGAGGCGGGCCTGCGCGATCGCGAAGCCGCTGCCCTCCTCGGCGAGCAGGTTCTCGGCGGGCACCCGCACGTTGTCGAACGTGATCTCGGAGTGGCCGTGCTGGTCCTGCCAGCCGAAGACCGGAAGCGAGCGCTCGATCGACACCCCCGGCGTGCCGACCGGCACCAGGATCATCGACTGCTGCTGGTGGCTGGCCGCATCCGGGTTTGTCCGGCCCATCACGATGAGGATCTTGCAGCGCGGGTCGGCCGCGCCGGTGATCCACCACTTGCGGCCGTTGATGATGTAGTCGTCGCCGTCGCGCAGGATCGTCGTCTCGATGTTGCGGGCGTCGCTGGAGGCGACCGCGGGCTCGGTCATCGCGAACGCGCTGCGGATCTCACCGGCCAGCAGCGGCTCGAGCCACTGCTTGCGCTGCTCCTCGGTCGCGAACAGGTGCAGCGTCTCCATGTTGCCGGTGTCGGGCGCCGCGCAGTTGGTCACCTCGGGCGCGATCTCCATGCTCCAGCCGGTCAGCTCGGCCAGCTGCGCGTACTCGAGGTTGGTCAGACCGGACTCGTCGGGCAGGAACAGGTTCCACAGGCCTTGGTCCTTCGCCCGCTTCTTGAGCTCCTCGACGATCGGGGGAACCGTGTGGTCGTCGGGGCCCGCGGTACGCCGGTATTCCTCGTAGGGAGCCTCGGCGGGGAAGACGAATTCGGTCATGAAGGCCGAAAGCCGCTTGTGGTAATCCTGCGCCTTTGCCGACATCGCGAAGTCCATGTAGCCACACTAAACGGTGCGCAAAATGGGCTCATGACCGAGAGCCGTCCCCCGTTTCCACCGTTCACCATCGAGACCGCGCGGCAGAAGGTGCAGGCCGCCGAGGACGCCTGGAACACCCGCGACCCCGAGCGCGTCAGCCTCGCCTACACCCCCGATTCGCAGTGGCGCAACCGCGATCAGCACGTCGTCGGCCGCGAGCAGATCGTCGAGTTCCTGACCCGCAAGTGGCAGCGCGAACTCGACTATGTGCTGCGCAAGAGCCTGTGGGACTTCCACGGCAACCGCATCGCCGTGCGCTTCCAGTACGAGTGCCGCGATGCGACGGGCCAGTGGTACCGCAGCTACGGCAACGAGCTGTGGGAGTTCAGCGAGGACGGCTTGATGGCGCGGCGGGAGGCCAGCATCAACGACGTCAGGATCAACGAATCGGACCGGCGCTACTTCGGCCCGCGTCCCGAGTCGGAGCACGGGCTCGAGATCCCGCTGTGGTGAGCCGCTAGACGGGAGTGTCGGGGTCGTGCGGTGTCGGGCTCTGGCCCGACTCCCACTTGGACTCCATCGCGCGGGTCACCACGGTGCCCGACGGGAACTCCTTCTGGAACGTCTCACCGTCGTCGTCCTCGAAGGTGATGGTGTAAACGCGCGACGACTCGTCGGCGTCCTTGAACACCACCTTGGCCTGCTGGGTCTCTCCGGCGCCCCGGTCCACGGCGATGACGTCGCCCGGCGCCACGTCGTCGATACGGTCGCTCGAAATGTTCGACATCGCACCGACGGTAGCCGCAGGCCACCGACCAGTGAGGCCCTCCCCTGGTTACGCCGCCCGGGGAGGGCCTCTGTGGAGGGAGTGGCTCAGCCGCGGCCACCCGTGGTGTAGGCGCCGCCGGGGCATTTCGGCGACGGAGGTGTGGCGTAGCTGTCGGGGGTGGCCACGATCGAGTTGCCGGTGCTGTGCTCCACGCTGCTGACCTCGGCCTTGGCCATCGCGGCGCCACCGAGCACGGCGCCACCGACGATCCCCGCGGAGACGAGGGGGAGTGCGAGCAACCGGGCGATGTTCGTGATCATTGTCAGTTCCTTTGTGTATGCGGGCTTCAATCGGATGCGCCGTCTCCGGCGATGAACCAACACTCCCGCATCGCGAGCGCCGACGATGTCGTGTGATCGGTGGTTTCGAGGATGACCCCGGTGTCCGCCGATCGGAGTACGTGTCTATCGACCGTTCTAAGAGCGGTTCGGGGGA
>DATEIG010000498.1:0-6873 GCA_035279185.1 Mycobacterium sp. | reverse complement strand
CGTGTTCTGCAACCTGGTCGCCAAGCCCAGCCAGGCCACGGGCGTGCCCTACCCGGTGATCTGCCGCAGCGTGTTCGGGGTGCTCGGCGCGAACATCCCTGCGATCATCCGCGGCCTGATCGCGGTCGCGTGGTACGGCATTCAGACCTATCTCGCGTCGGCGGCGCTGGATGTCGTGCTGCTGAAGCTGTTTCCCAGGCTGGCGCCGTACGCCGACGTCGACCAGTATGGCTTCGCGGGTCTGCCGCTGCTCGGCTGGGGGAGCTTCATCCTGTTGTGGGTCCTGCAGGCGTGCGTGTTCTGGCGCGGCATGGAGGCGATCCGCAGGTTCATCGACTTCTGCGGACCCGCGGTGTATGTGGTGATGTTCGTGCTCTGCGGCTACCTGATCTGGAAAGCCGGGTGGGGCGCGATCGACCTCAATCTCGGCGAGGTGACGTACACGGGCTTCGAGTCGGTACCCGTGATGCTTGGCGCCATCGCGCTGGTGGTGTCGTACTTCTCCGGTCCGATGCTGAACTTCGGGGACTTCTCCCGCTACGGCAAGTCGTTCGACGCGGTGAAGCGGGGCAACTTCCTCGGGCTGCCGGTGAACTTCCTGGTGTTCTCGTTGCTGGTGGTCGTCACGGCGTCGCTGACGGTGCCGGTGTTCGGCGAGCTGATCACCGACCCGGTCGAGACGGTGGCGCGGATCGACTCGACGTTCGCAATCGTGCTGGGCGCCTTGACGTTCACGATCGCGACCATCGGCATCAACATCGTCGCCAACTTCATCTCGCCGGCCTTCGACTTCAGCAACGTCAGCCCGCAGCGGATCAGCTGGCGCGCCGGCGGCATGATCGCCGCGGTCGGCTCGGTGTTGATCACGCCGTGGAACCTCTACAACAATCCCGAGGTCATCCACTACACCCTGGAGACCCTCGGCGCGTTCATCGGTCCGCTGTTCGGTGTGCTGATCGCCCACTACTACCTCGTGCACAAGCAGAAGGTGATCATCGACGACATGTTCACCCTCGATGAGAGCGGAAGCTACTGGTACAGCAAGGGTTACAACCCGGCGGCCGTCATCGCGACGGTGGTCGCCGCGGTGGTTGCGGTGATCCCGGTGCTCCTCGGCGGATCGGTCGTCGGCATGCACACGGCCGCGCAGTACAGCTGGTTCATCGGATGCGGTATCGGCTTCGGGCTCTACTACCTGCTGGCCACCCGCTCGACGAAGTTCGCAGTCGCGCCGATCACCTGACGCGCCACTGCGCCCAAACCGACATTTGGGCGACGACACGCCGCGATTTCGCGCCCAAACGTCAGTTTCGGCGAAGGACGGCCAGCCGCCTGATCGCCTCGTCGAGGGTGTCGTCGCGCTTGCAGAACGCGAAGCGCGCGAGATGGTTCCACTGGTTGTCGGTCGACTCGCAGAACGCCGCCATCGGTATCGCGGCCACGCCTGCCTTCTCCGGAAGCTCGGCGCAGAACATCGTGCTGTCGTCGTACCCGAGCGGCCGCGGGTCGGCGCACAGGAAGTAGGTGCCGGAACTGTCGTGCACCTCGAAACCCAACTCGTCGAGCGCATTGCCGAGCCGGTCGCGTTTGGCCTGCATCGACTCTCGCAGGGCGGCCACCCACACGTCCTCGGTGTTCAGAGCCTGGGCGACGGCGGGTTGAAACGGTGCCCCGCCGACATAGCTCATGTACTGCTTGGCCGCGCGCACACCCTTGATGAGATCTGCAGGGCCGCAGGCCCATCCGATCTTCCAGCCGGTGACGTTGAACATCTTCGCCGCGCTGGAGATCGTGATCGTGCGTTCGGCCATACCCGGATAGTTGGCTATCGGTAGGTGTCGGTGGCCGTCGAACACCAGATGCTCGTACACCTCGTCGGCGATGACGAGCAGGTCGGCGTCGACGGCAAGCTGGGCGATCGCGGCGAGTTCGGCGTCGGAGGCCACCATGCCGGTGGGGTTGTGCGGCGAATTGAGCACCAACGCTGTGGTTTTCGGTGTGACGGCCCTGCGTATCGCGTCGACGTCGATGGCGAAGCCGCGGCCGTCCTCCACCATCGGCACGACGCGTCGCTCACAGCCGGCCATCGCGATCACGGGGGAGTAGGAGTCATAGAACGGCTCGATCAGCAGCACCTCGCTGCCCGGCTCGACGAGTCCGATGACCGACGCCGCGATCGCCTCCGTCGCACCGACCGTCACGAGCACCTCGGTGTCGGGGTCGTACTCGGTGCCGAACTCCCGCATGCGCTGCGCGGCGATCGCTTCGCGCAGGGGTGGGATGCCGAGGCCCGGCGGGTACTGGTTGACGCCCTCGGCGATCGCGTTCTCCGCGGTCTTGAGCATCGCAGGCGGGCCGTCCTCGTCGGGGAAGCCCTGTCCGAGATTCACCGCGCCAATGCGGGCCGCAAGCGCCGACATCTCGGCGAAGACCGTCACCGCATAGGGCTGCAGCCGTTTCACCGTCATGGGCATTGAGCCTATTCCGCGCCGAGGGGGTACATCTCATGCCTCCCTATGCAGCCGATGCCGGGGTGTGCTCGAGGCATGACAAACACTGACTCATCCATCGTTCTGGTCACCGGCGGCAACGCGGGCATCGGTTTCCACGTCTCCCAGCAGCTGGCGCGCGCCGGCGCCTGCGTAGTGCTGGGCTCGCGCGATCCGGCGCGCGGTGCCGCCGCCGCGGCCCAATTGACCGACGACGGCCTCGAGGTGGACGCAATCGGGCTCGACGTCACCGACGACGCGACGATCGCGGCCGCGGCCAAGCACGTCGCCGACACCTACGGACGGCTCGACGTGTTGGTCAACAACGCCGCAATCGTCGGCGACGGTCTGCCGCCCTCGCAGGCGAGCCGCGGGGAGATGCTGGCGACCTTCGACACCAATGTCGCGGGCGTCGTCGCCCTCACCAACGCACTACTGCCCTCGTTGCGGGCGTCGGATCGGCCGCGGATCCTGAATGTGTCGAGCGAACTGGGATCGACCCGACTGGTCAACGATCCCGATTGGCCGCACAGCGGCGTCGCCGTCGCGGCCTACCAGGCGTCGAAGGCGGCGCTGGACATGCTCACGGTCATGTACGCCAAAGAACTTGCCGAAGAACGTATTCCGGTCCTGTCGGTCAGCCCGGGCTATCGCAAGACGGGTCTCAGCCGCGGCGCTCCCACCCCAGGCGCGGGGGATCCGGCCGAGGGTGCCGCAGGCATCGCCGCGCTGGCACTCGCGGACGAAGTTCCCACCGGTCAGTTCCTGAGCGATCAGGGAGAACTCGTCGCATGGTGATCGGCGTGCCACCATCGAGTGATGGACGGACGGGCAGCGGGCAGGTTCCTGCGGGCGGTTCGAGACGGTCGTGATCCGCGGGAGTTCGGCCTGAGCGCGCACGGCCGCCGCACCACCGGCCTGCGAAGGTCCGAGGTCGCCGAGCTGGCGCACATCTCGGTCGAGCACTACACCAACGTGGAACGCGCCCGGGGTGCGGCGCCGTCGGAGCAGGTGGTCGCGGCGATAGCCGACGCTCTCCGCCTGAGCGCCGACGAGCGTCGTCACCTCTTCCATCTCATGCGACGCAGCGTGCCGCTCGAGAGCGCGCCCAGCATGGAGGTCGCGCCTAGTGTCGCGAAGCTCGTCGAGGGTTTGGGCTCGACCGCCGCGATCGTGCTGAGCGCGCGCTTCGATGTCTTGGCGTGGAACGCGGAGGCCGTCGTCCTGATGGAGGATTTCGGAGCGCTCGAGCCGCGAGAGCGGAACATCGCACGACGGCACTTCCTGCCTCCGCCTGGAGTGCAGCCGCATTACGGCATGACCGAGGCGGAGGAGTTCTCGCGAGTGGTGGCGGGCCAACTCCGCGCGACGGTCGCCCGCTACCCGCGGGACCCGCTCACCCGCGAACTGGTCGACGAGTTGCTCGCCGAGAGCGCTGAATTCGCGGCACTCTGGGATGACGCCACGATCGTCACCACGACGCACATGATCAAGCGGCTCGACCACCCCGAACTTGGCCCCCTGAGCCTCGCGTGCGATGTCCTCGAGGATCCGCATCGCGATCAGAACATCGTGATGTTCTCGGTCCTCTCTCAGGCCAATTCAGGCGGGACGGCTCGCAACTTTGCGGCGATGCGCGTCAACGCTCGCTGATCGGCGCTCGTGAGCGGATCGAGCACCAGGTCGCGGACAGCCTTCATGTGGATGGGCGCCGCGGCCACGACTAGGCGGTAGCCCTCGTCGGTGAGGTGCGCGAGCGTGTAGCGGCCGTCGTCCGGGTCGGGGGAGCGGGTCATCCACCCGCGTTGCTCGAAGCGCTTGACGACGTTCGACAGCCGGGACAGTGATCCGTTGGCGAGAAAGGCCAGTTCGCTCATGCGAATTCGGCGATCGGGCGCTTCGGAGACGTGGCTCAGCGTCAGATACTCGAACAGGGTCAGGTCGACTTCGCGCAGCGGGGCTTCGAGTTTGCCCGGGAGCAGCAGGACGAGCGAGATCAGCCCGGTCCAGGCTTCCTTCTCGCTCGGGGTCAGCCAGCGCGGTTCGTTGTTCTTCGGCATTCGATCACTTTACGCGTGAAGTCATCGCGTGTATCGTTTAGTTCACGCATGAAGTCAATCGAAGGGAAGTCCATGTCCGCCGTCACGTTTCACGTCACCCCTGGCTTCGGCGAAAAGCTCTGGGAGCAATTGCATTACAGTCAGGCCGTCCGAATCGGCGACGTCGTCGAGATCTCGGGCCAGGGTGGCTGGGACGACGACATCACCATCGCCGAGGATCTCGAAGACGAAATCGTCCAAGCCTTCGACAACGTCGAGAGGACGCTCGCGACGGCCGGGGCCACGTGGCGCGACGTCGTCTCGGTCAACTCGTACCACAAGATGGCCGCCGGTGACGACACCATCGGCGCTGCCCACAACGACGTCATGGCCGCCCAATTCCGCGCACGGATGGGGGATCGATCGCCGATCTGGACGCAGACTGGAGTGACGGTGCTGGGGGCGCCGGCGATGCGCGTCGAGATCCGCGTCAAGGCGGTTGTGCGGCAAGCCGGGGAATGAAACGGCCGCTCTCGACGCTGTCGCACGCATGGCTTTCACCCTCGACGAGAATTCAGCGCTGCTGCGGCCGGCGACCATCGGCGACGTGTCGACCACCAATCGGCTCTTCATGGCTCCGCTGACGCGCTCGCGCGCCGAGGCGGATGCGACTCCGTCGGAGTTGGCGGTGACCTACTACGCGCAACGCGCGACCGCGGGCCTGATCGTCAGCGAGGCGACCGCGATCTCGCATGCCGCCAACGGCGCCTACCTCAACACACCGGGGATGTACACCGACCGACACCAGCGGGCATGGTCCGACATCGCCGACGCCGTGCACGCCGAAGGCGGCCGGATGTTCGTGCAGCTGTGGCACGTCGGGCGGATGGGCCACCCCGACATCAGCGGCGCCGAGACCGTCGCACCCTCGGCGATTGCCGCCGACATGACGACGCACACGCCGACCGGCAAGAAGGCCCTCCCGATACCGCGCGCACTGGGCACCGATGAGATCCCCGCCATCGTCGCCGATTTCCGCGCCGCAGCGCGCCGCGCTGTCGACGCGGGCATGGACGGTGTCGAAATCCATTCGGCCAACGGCTATCTGCTGCACGAGTTCCTGTCCGATGTGACCAACCGCCGCGACGACGCATACGGCGGCTCGCCGCAGAACCGCGCGCGGTTGACGGCCGAAGTGGTCGAAGCCGTCGCGGACGAAATCGGCGCGGGCCGCGTCGGGCTGCGGATCTCGCCCGGAAACGATGCGGGCGACATGCGCGAGGTCGACGAGGTGTCGGCGTACGAGGCGCTGCTGACCCGCATCGGCCCGCTCGGCCTCGCGTATCTGCACCTCGTCATCGAGCCGACGCAGCCCGCGTTCGCGGTCATCCGCTCGGTGTGGGACGGCACGCTGGTGCTCAACACCCCGCGCGGCGTCGACTCGAACTTCTGCGAGCTGGAGAACCTCGTCGACTGGGGTGTCGTCGGCGCGGTCGCGGTGGGTCGGGCCTACCTCGCCAACCCGGACCTGATCGAGCGTTTGACCCAGGGCGCCGAACTCAATACACCCGACGTGGCGACGTTCTACGCGCCGGGCCCCGTCGGCTACATCGACTACCCGACGCTCGCGGACCTCGATTCGCTCGACGTCGCCTGAACACGCGCCGAGATCGACGTTTTGGCGCGATCTTCTCGCACTTTTGCGCCCGTTCGTTGGTTTGGGCGGTTCTGATGGGGGCGTGACCAACCTCCCAACCAACAGGTTGGCCGAGGCTGTTAGGCTGGCGCGCAGTGGACAACCGCCCATGTGGGCAGGTCTCCCATAAACCCAACCTGAACAGGAATATCTTCATGTCTGAAGAAGCCTTCATCTACGAGGCCATTCGTACGCCTCGCGGCAAGAACAAGGGCGGCGCCCTCAACGAGGTCAAGCCGGTCAACCTGGTCGTCGGCCTGATCGACGAACTGCGCACCCGGTTCCCCGATCTCGACGAGAACCTCATCAGCGACCTCATCCTCGGCGTCGTGTCGCCCGTCGGCGACCAGGGCGGCGACATCGCCCGCACCGCCGCGCTCGTGGCCAAGCTGCCCGAGACCACCGGCGGCTTCCAGCTCAACCGCTTCTGCGCGTCGGGCCTCGAGGCCGTCAACACCGCAGCGCAGAAGGTCCGCTCCGGCTGGGACGACCTCGTGCTCGCGGGCGGCGTCGAATCGATGAGCCGCGTCCCGATGGGCTCCGACGGCGGCGCATGGGCCACCGACCCCGAGACCAACTACCGCATCGGCTTCGTCCCGCAGGGCATCGGCGCCGACCTGATCGCCACCATCGAGGGCTTCTCCCGCGA
>DATEIG010000497.1:0-7509 GCA_035279185.1 Mycobacterium sp. | reverse complement strand
CGGCAAGGGCGACGCGCTGTGGAAGGGATTGGCGGTCAGCACCGGCGACATCGTCCTCTTCGTCGACTCGGATCTGCGTGACTTCACCCCTCAGTTCATCGTCGGGCTGCTCGGTCCATTGCTCTGCGACGCGGGCGTGGTGTTCGTCAAGGCGCACTACCTACGTCCCCTGACCACCGACAAGGTCACCGTTCCCGGCGGGGGCGGGCGGGTGAGCGAACTCGTCGCGCGACCTCTGATCAACATGTTCTGGCCCCAGCTGGCCGGCTTCGTGCAGCCGCTGGCCGGTGAGTACGGGGGCTATCGCCATGTGCTGGAACAGATTCCATTCGCCACGGGTTACGGCGTCGAGCTGGCCATGCTGATCGATCTGCTCGACCTCGTCGGGCTGGACGGGCTCGCGCAGGTCGACCTCGGCACGCGCACCCATCATCACCAGGACATCGAAGCCTTGGGCCGCATGGCCGCTCAGATCCTGCAGACCGCCTACACGCGACTGCAGGGCGAGCGTCCCGCCTCGAGGTGGCTCACGCAGTTTCGACACGACACGGCATCGCCAGTGCACCACCAATTGACGATCTCCGACATCGCCGTGCACCAACGGCCTCCGCTTGCGCACCTCCGTGACGCGCTCACACCTGCCGGGAGTATCCGGCCGCTGGCGAATCAGCAGCCATGACGCCGACAGTGCTGATCAATGCGGGACCGTGGTTGACGGTTCCGCCGGTCGGCTACGGCGGCATCGAGAACATCATCGCGACGCTGATCCCCGAGCTACGCCGCCGCGGCGTACGCGTTGTCCTTGCCACCGTCGGCCAGAGCGCCATCGCTGTCGACGAGCAGATCTCCACGTTCGACGAGCCGCAGTTCGCGCACATCGCCGAGCCGTACAACGATGTCGTCGGTGTCGCAGCGGCCCACATGCTCTGCGTTGCAGCCGAATTGCGACGCCGCCCAGACATCGACCTGGTTCACGACCACATGGAGGTCCTTGGTCCGAGCGTGCTCGCGGCGATGGGTGCGGATCGAGTGAGCGTGCTGCACACCCTGCACTGGGACCTCACCAAGCACCGCGCGTTCTACACCGCCTGCGGCGGCTTCTCGGTCAACGGTGTTTCCGCTGCGCAACTGCGGCGCGCGCCCGAGGCTCTTCGTCGGCACAGTCTCGGGCACGTCCACCTGGCCACGCCGCTGGCGCATCGCGCCACCCGGCGGCAGGCGCCCGCCAAGGGCGGTCATCTGGTCCTCGTCGCCCGCATCAACCCTCGAAAGGGACAGCACATCGCCGCGCGTCTGGCGCAGCGCTTCGGGTGGGAGTTGGTGCTCGCCGGTCCGATCGGGCCCTATACCGCGCCGAAGCAACTGGCCGACGATCCGAATGCCGATCGCTACGCCGACGTCCGGTACTGGCGCGAGGAGGTCGAGCCCTATGTCGACGGCGATCAAGTCCGGTGGGTCGGAAATCTTCAAGGCGCCGAACGTGATTGCCTTGTCGCCACCGCGCGGGCGACGCTATTTCCCGTGTGTTGGGATGAGCCGGGCGGCACGGCAGTCATCGAATCGCTGGCCCTCGGCACACCGGTGGTCGGCTACCGCCGTGGCTGCCTGCCTGAACTGGTCGAGCCGGGAACCGGATGGCTCGCGGAGTTCGGTGATGAGGCCGCCTTGGCCCAGATGGTCACCGACGTGGATGGCCTCGACCCCGATCACTGCCGCGCGGTCGCAGAACGCCGGTTCGCTCCCGGCGTCATGGCCGAGGCCTATCTCGACGTGTACGACCGGTGCATCACGGGCTCGATTGCGGATTCGCGGTCGAAGGTTTCGGCATGAGGATACTGGGGCCGCCGCGGCAGCCGGCGCCGCCGAGGTTGAGGCCACCGATGCTGATGGGCAGATCACGAAAGCGCCCGGGGCTGGCGCGGTTCGGGCCCATCAGGTCGCGATGCAGTAGGCCGTGGCAAAGGTCGTCGGATCAAACGTCGTGGTCGACCCCGGCTGCTTCAGGACGGTCGGTGGATCTACCCGCGGGCACATACTGGGCCGCCGCGCGCTGGATGCCCCGTGGCCGCCTCCGTGTCCCCAAGGACGGGATGCGGATAACTACCCGTGCGGTGCTGAAACGACAGGATGGCCGGGTTGAGAACGACCCCGTCGCGGATTTCGATCGCTCGCGAGATCGTCGGAGCGTCATCCCACGCCGACGGGCCGGCCATTACCGTTTCAAGATGCGGCAACAGCGCCTCACTGATCTCCCATGTCGCTGAGTTCCACAGGTAGGAGGGGCTGTGGTCGACAGCGTAATAGTGCACGCCGCTTGCTATTTCGAGGATTGGCTCAACGAATGTGGTCGGGCGGGCCCAGCTGAACCCCATGCCGGTGTCACACGATACGTCGACGATCAGACTTCCGGGGGCGAACGACGCCAAGTCCTTTTCGGTGGCGAAAACCAGCGGTGCGTTGGGATTCTGCAGGACGCAGTTGACGACGATGTCATTGTCGGCAAGGAAGCGGGCCACCGGTATCGGACCATCGGGCATGTCGGCCCAAGTGCGCTCCGGACTATCCGGATCCTGTCCCATCTGGACGATCTGCGTGGAGTGGATCGGCGAGGCGACGGCCGCCACCTCCCTGCTCGTCAGCACGCGTACATCGTCGACGCCGTGCGCGTTCAGGGCCGTGACCGCGCCACGGGCGGTAGCACCGAATCCGATGATCGCGGCTCGGAGGCGGCGACCGTAGCTGCCGGTGATTCCGATCAGTTGTAGTGCGTGAAGGACCGAACAGTAGCCCGCGAGCTCGTTGTTCTTGTGAAAGACATGCAGGCCGAAGCCGCCGTCGGGCTGCCAGTGGTTCATCGCCTCGAAAGCGACGATCGTCAACTGCCGATCGATGGCGATCTGCGTCAGCGCGGCATCCTGCACACAATGCGGCCAACCCCAAACGATCTGTCCCATATTGAATTCGGCCAGATCCTCGGCTGCAATCTTGGGTAACAGGATGATGTCGCATTGAGCTATGAGCTGTTGTCTCGTCCTCATGCCGCCGACGACTCCGGCCAGCACATGGTCCGTCACGCCGAAGTCAGCGCCGTAGCCGTGTTCGAGGAAGATCCGCGGGGAGACGACAGGGTCGACCTTGGCGAAGTGCGCAGGGTGAATCGGCAGCCTACGCTCGTTCTCCTTGCGTGAGTGAGAGAGCACACCTATCGAAAGAGTCTGCACTGGGGCGCTTTTCACGGGTATCATCTAGCGACCCGGTACACCCTCTGCTCGTTCAGCTGGTCGCTGGAGGTAACTGCTTGGTTGCGGTAGGCGCTCGGTTCCAACTGGAGCTCGCCCGCCCGATACGTCGCATGCGTCCGGCTCCTCGCAGCTGACTCGATTTCGAGCGTCTTTTGACGTCGAAGTTGGCTGCCTGTCTTGCGCCACACGACGACAACGATGGCGACGAGGACCAGTACCGCGATGGCGGCAACGATGATCAAAACGGTTGCGTTCGTGGCCATACCAGCCTCTCGAGTTTGTAAATCTGGGCAGGTGCGTTTGCGAGTTCTACATCAACGGTTTGCCGCCGGAGCATCGGCCCTTCTTTGGTGCTCGAGCCGGTTGTCGTGGACTCGGTTGCTGAACGCCAGGTGGGCGGCAGCAGTACGGGCCTTGTGTCCGCGGTGAACCGGCAGCCAGTCCATCACTCGCTCCGTGCGAGCGGCGCCACCACACCGACCATGATCCGAAAGTGGAACATCGTGCCGGTCCGCGCCGAAAGGCGATATCCGGACACGCATGGCATCGGTCAGTGGGTGGGCCGCCCTGGCATCGCAAGCCGCGTGCGCCACCGCGGCGCTGAACAAAAACCCTAAACCAGCCGTAACGAGCATTGCAGCGCCTCTCAGCTGGAAGTAGGCCTCTAGTAGACGCTCTTTCCGCCAGCCTGTCAACACTGTGGACGTTTGGCGTTAACATGTGGTGTTCATGCCGGTGTCGACCCGAACGGAAGTGCTGCCAAGATGACGAAACGGCGGGGCCCAGCCGATACAGACAGCGACGACGGATATGACTCAGATGACGCGTCTGGCAGCCAAGCGGACGGGCCGATCAACCGGGCGACGATCCTGCAGGCGGCGCTGGGAATCATCGACCGGGAGGGCATCGAAGGCTTGTCCATGCGCCGCCTCAGCGCGCAGGTGGGTCGAGATCCCACCGTGCTTTATCGGCACGTCCCCAACAAGGCGGCGCTGCTCGACGGCGTCGCCGAGATCGTGCTCGGACAACTCAGGGTCGACGCGGCCGATGCGGACTGGGCGGCTCAGCTGCGCGCCGTCGGTCACGAATTCCGGCGGCTGGCTCTCGCACATCCAAAAGTGGTGGCGCTGTTGGTGACCCGGCCACTAGCGACGCCATTGGGACAGCGGCCACCGGGAATGCTGCGACCGTTGGAGGATGTCCTCGCCCTCCTCACGTCATCCGGCTTCAGCGGAGCGGATGCTCTGCACATCTACCGGATGCTCTTTGGTTACCTGAATGGTCACATTCTCACCGAGCTGCAGGAGGTGATCGAGCGGCCGGAGGAGACCGATGATGTGCTGCGTCTCGGCCTTCACCGGCTGTCGGTGTCAGAGTTCCCTCAGGTGCGCGCGATGGCATCGGTGCTGGCGTCCTACGACGGCGCCGCCGAGCTCGACCGTGGACTTGACTTGCTGCTCTTCGGTCTTGCGGCCAGATTGGCGCCGCCTGACCCGCAGTCGCGGTGCTGATGGCGGGCCGCCCACAGTGCCGGAGAAGGCGTACCGTCGGGTTCATCGGGCCACTCGGTTGTGAGTGAACATGCCCGACTAAAAAGGAAATTCATGGCTTCGCAGACAACACCCCGCACTCCCTACGACCTACGCGTCCAACTCGTCAAGGACACCATCGAGAAGCACTCAACGATGGCCGACGAAGCGGCAGGTGAACTGGCCGTGCACATTCTTCTGGCGCTGAATTCAATTCCCGAGAAGGTCCGATGACAGTCACCGTGAGGCTCAACGGCGGTGGAAGTGTGAAGTACATGCGATTCGGAGACGCATACGTCAGGCGCAATGACGGCACACTCGACGTCTTCCGTGGAGGTGTGCGACAGTCGCAGAGCTATGCGTCGGGTCAATGGATCGATGTCGAAGGCGACGAAAAGAGTTGAAAAAGGGCGGTTTCTGGAGCTGACCGATCAGCCGAGGTCGTCGAGCACTGTCCTTGAAGTTCGGCGCATAGCGGCTGATCTTCTCGACGACGCGATCGGCCATCTCGTTCTTCAGGTGGCCGACAACGCGGTCATCGGGGTACCGGACGACGATTACGGGCAACGGCTCGCGGCGTTCGTCGTGCCGAAGAGACGTGCGGGCCTCGAAGGGGACTCCATCCGGGATTACCTGAAGGACAAGGTGTCTCGGTTCGAACGACCGCGGGACATCACGATCGTCGAGTCGATCCCGCGCAATGCTGCGGGCAAGGTGCTGCGAAGCAGGCTCACCGACTCGCGGTGATGGTGTGCTGACCCACCGGGACCGCCACTGACGGACCGGTCGGCTGACCGTCGAGTTCCACCGCGGTCCCGGCGGGCAGCGCGGCCAGCGTGATCCGCACAGCAGTGTCGGTGACGACGTTGATCCTCGACGTGCGCAACGACGCCAGCCCGGCCCTGGCGACGTCCACCGTGAGGCCTGCGACATGGGTGAGGTTGAGCGCCAGCGACGGTAGCGGGTCGACGTCAGGCCCGATCCGCCATGACAACTCCGTGTACAGCCCAGGGGTGAGGTCGAGGTCGGGTTCGAAACCGCGACGACGCCGCGTGGTGCGCGTCGGGTCCGGCCTCGCGTGAGACCGCGCGTCCACGGTGGCCCGCTCGCCGCGGCGGGCCGCGACGTCCGGATCGGCCTTCAGGTCCGACAGCCACCAGACCTGGTGCGGCCCGATACCGAGGTCCTCACGCACCAGCTGCGGGAACCACGTGAAGGTGATGTGCCCGGGATCGCCCTGTCGCAGACCGGTGCCCATGTGCGAAACCGGGTCGTCGAACTCGTCTTTGAACACCCACCCGATGTGGTCCTCGGTCGGATAGACGGTGAAGCGGTAGCGGTAGGCGAGTCGGTCGAGCTCGTGCACCTGGAACAACACCGAAGAGAACGGCACCAACTCGTCGAGAACGCCGTGGGCGATGAGGAACGGCAGCCAGCGCGCGTTGACGAGCAGCCGCAAGGAGTCGCCTTCGCGGGCGCAGTGCGAGTGCGGGTCCAGGTTGCCGGGAATGGTCGTGTCGGGCAGCAACTTCACACCGCAGGCGGGCGGTCCCGCCAGCACGACCGCCTGAGCGAACACTTCGGGATAGGCCAGCGCCAGCCGGTACGTCCCGTATCCGCCCATCGAGTAGCCCGCGATCACCGTGCGGTTGGCGTCGGTGCCGAGTTGCTCGGCCACTCGCGCCCAGACCTCCCACACGTCGAGCTCGCCCTCGTTGAGGTACCAGCTCGACGGACCGCGCGCCAGCGGCGTCACCACCACCGAATCGCGGTCCTCACAGATTTGGTGCAGCAGTCGCGGGCCGATGGCCGCGAACTGGTTCTGGCCCAACGCAAGTGAGTGCAGCAAGAGCGTCAGGGGCAACGTGCGGCCGGGTGCGTACGTCGACGGCAGGCACACCGAGTAGGGCTGCACACGGCCGAGGAACACCGGGTCGGTGCTCAGCAGGCCGGTATCCGCGACGCCCTGCCCCAGCTCGACCGACGAGACGTACCACCGGGTCGAGGTGCCGGTGACGACGGGCTCGGCGGTGGTGAGACCGGCGGCGAGGTCATTCCACGGAACGGCCAGCGAGAACTGCGACACGTCGCCGTCGGCGAGGGCTTCGGCCTGGGCCGCGTCGGACCAGAAGTTGATGTGTGGCTTTTCCTGGTCGTAGCGGCGGAACGCGACGTTGTAGACGTTCGGCTGCCCGGGCTTTGCGCCGCGGCTGAGCGGCACGTCGGCGAAGCCGTCGCCGTCGTCGTTGGCGAGCCCCGCCGCCAGCCGGATCGTCCAGGTGCCGGTGGGCTCGATCAGCGAACGCGGAACACGGGCGAAAAATGAGCGGGCCGACATGTCGACGGTGTGCTCGACAGGGGTCTCGGCGTGTGTCGTGAGGTCGATCAGTCGCGCGCCCGCCGCGGAGATGAGCAGCGCGAGGTCGATACCGGCCGAGCGGACGCCTGCGCCCGCGGGCCAGTCGTCGGTGGTCGTCGCCGCGCGGTCGGTGTCGAAGGTGAACAGGGCGATCGGCACCGACGGGCTGAGCAGGGTGTTCCAGTCGACGCGCCACCAGGTGTCGGTGTCGGTGAGCCCCACTGCGGCGCGGAAGATGTCGGCGCCGTTGCGGGCTGCGGGTCCGTCGGGATAGGTGTAGGTGCCGCGCGGTGGCGCCCCGCCGCTCGGCAGGCTGAGGCGGACGCCGTCGGCGCCGTGGTCGTCGTAGAGAAAGTCGGTCCAGAACAGGGCGCCGCCG
>DATEIG010000496.1:0-7287 GCA_035279185.1 Mycobacterium sp. | reverse complement strand
TGGTGCCGTGGCCCTGAACATTGCAGACCTCGCCGAGCACGCCATCGACGCCGTGCCAGACCGTGTCGCCCTGATCAGCAGCGACGAGAAGCTGACGTACGCCCAGTTGGAGGAGAAGGCGAACCGGTTCGCCCACTACCTGATCGACCAGGGCGTGAAGAAGGACGACAAGGTCGGCCTGTACTGCCGCAATCGCATCGAGATCGTCATCGCGATGCTCGGCATCGTCAAGGCGGGCGCGATCCTGGTTAACGTCAACTTCCGCTACGTCGAAGGCGAGCTCAAGTACCTCTTCGACAACTCGGACATGGTGGCGCTGGTGCACGAGCGCCGGTACTCCGACCGGGTGGCCAACGTCCTGCCCGAGACACCGAACGTCACGACCGTCCTCGTCGTCGAGGACGGATCCGACGACGACTACGAGCGATACGGCGGCGTCGAGTTCTACTCCGCACTCGAACAGGGCTCGCCCGAGCGTGATTTCGGGCCCCGCAGCGCCGACGACATCTACCTGCTCTACACCGGCGGCACCACCGGCTTTCCCAAAGGCGTGATGTGGCGCCACGAGGACATCTACCGAGTTCTGTTCGGCGGCACCGACTTCGCGACTGGAGAACCCGTGGCCGACGAGTACGACCTGGCGAAGGCCGCCGCGGAGAGCGAGCCGATGATCCGGCTGCCGATCCCGCCGATGATCCACGGCGCCACCCAGTCGGCCACGTGGATGGCACTGTTTTCCGGCCAGACCGTGGTGTTGACCCCGGAATTCGACGCCGACGAAGTGTGGCGAATGATCCACGAGCACAAGGTGAACCTGCTGTTCTTCACCGGCGACGCAATGGCGCGGCCGCTGCTGGATGCCCTTCTGGCCCATCAGGACGCAGGCAACGAGTACGACCTGTCGAGCCTCTTCCTGCTCGCCAGCACCGCCGCGCTGTTCTCGACGTCGATCAAGGAGAAGTTCCTCGAGCTGCTGCCCAACCGGATCATCACCGACTCCATCGGGTCGTCGGAGACCGGGTTCGGCGGCACCAGCGTCGTCGCCAAGGGCGAGTCGCACACCGGCGGACCGCGCGTCACGATCGACAAGAACACGGTCGTCCTCGACGAGGACGGCAACGAGGTCAAGCCGGGCTCGGGCGTGCGCGGCGTCATCGCCAAGCGCGGGCACATCCCTGTCGGCTACTTCAAGGACGAGAAGAAGACCGCCGAAACGTTCAAGACGTTCAACGGGATTCGGTACGCGATCCCCGGCGATTACGCCGAGGTCGAAGCCGACGGAACGGTGACGATGCTCGGCCGCGGATCGGTGTCGATCAACAGCGGCGGCGAGAAGATCTACCCCGAAGAGGTCGAAGCCGCGTTGAAGGGTCACCCCGACGTGTTCGACGCTCTGGTGGTCGGCGTTCCCGATCCCCGTTTCGGCCAGCACGTCGCCGCGGTCGTGCAACCCCGTGAGGGCACCCGGCCCACACTCGCCGAACTCGACGCGTTCGTGCGCAGCGAGATCGCGGGCTACAAGGTGCCGCGCAGCCTCTGGCTGGTCGACGAGGTGAAGCGCTCCCCGGCGGGCAAGCCCGACTACCGGTGGGCCAAGGACACCACCGAGGAACGGCCTGCCGACGACGTACACGCCAAACATGTTGGAGCACAGGCGTAATCAGGGCGAGCGAAGCGACGGGAGAAGTACATGCACACAGAGCTATGTGATCGCTTCGGCATCAGCTACCCGATCTTCGTCTTCACTCCGTCGGAGAAGGTGGCCGCCGCCGTCAGCAAGGCGGGCGGTCTCGGCGTGCTGGGCTGCGTCCGGTTCAACGACCCCGACGAGCTCGAGGGTGTGTTGACCTGGATGGACGAGAACACCGACGGCAAGCCGTACGGTGTCGACATCGTGATGCCCGCCAAGATCCCGACCGAGGGCACGAGCGCCGACATCAACAAGCTGATCCCGCAGACGCACCGCGATTTCGTCGACAAGACGCTCGCCGACCTCGGTGTGCCGCCGCTGCCCGATGACGAAGAGAAGTCCGCGGGTGTGCTCGGCTGGCTGCACTCGGTGGCGCGCTCGCACGTCGAGGTGGCGCTCAAACATCCGATCAAGCTGATCGCCAACGCCCTGGGCTCGCCGCCGAAGGACGTCATCGACCAGGCGCACGAGGCGGGTGTTCCGGTCGCCGCATTGGCCGGCAGCCCCAAACACGCGCAGCGTCACGTCGACAACGGCGTCGACATCGTCGTCGCCCAGGGCCACGAGGCGGGTGGGCACACCGGCGAGATCGGCTCCATGGTGCTGTGGCCGGAAATCGTTGACGCACTTGATGGTCGGGCACCGGTGCTCGCCGCGGGTGGCATCGGTACGGGCCGCCAGGTTGCCGCTGCGCTGGCGCTCGGCGCGCAGGGCGTGTGGATGGGCTCGGCGTTCCTCACGTCGGCCGAATACGACCTCGGACACCGTCAGGACAGCGGCCGCTCCACGATTCAGGAAGCGCTGCTCGCCGCGACGTCGGCGGACACGGTGCGCCGACGCATCTACACGGGCAAGCCCGCGCGGCTGCTGAAGAGCCGGTGGACGGACGCCTGGGATGCCCCCGACGCGCCGGAACCGCTGCCGATGCCGCTGCAGAACATCCTGGTCAGCGAGGCCCACCAACGGATGAACGAGTCGACCGACCCGTCGGCGGTGGCGATGCCGGTCGGTCAGATCGTCGGGCGCATGAACGAGATCCGTCCGGTCGCCGACATCATCGCCGAACTGGTCTCGGGGTTCGAGCAGGCCACGAGCCGCCTCGACGAGATCCGCAAGGGCTGAACCGCATAGGCGCCGAGATTGCAGAAGATGACGGAAATCGGCCGAAATCCGTCAACAAGTGCAGTCTCGGCGTAACCGGTCTAGAACGAAATCGACGTCTGTGAGTCGATGACATCCGTTGCCGCAGTGATGATGTCGGACTGTTCCTCCAGGCCGTCAGCGTTCAGCTGCAGAACGTAGAGCCCGTCGCCGCCGGGGATGACCACCGTCTTCTGCGCGGTGATCTTGGTCAGACCCTCGTTCTGCCAGGTGCCGCCCAGTTGGTAGGCCGGGTAGTCGCCGAGTGTGCTGACGGCGCCCTCGTTCCACGCCTCGAACCCGGGCAGGTTGTTCATCTCGCCAGGGGCAAGGTCGATGATCTTCTGCGGGTCGACGTTCCCCGTCAGTTTCGACAGCAGCGCGACGATACTCGGGGAGTATTCGCCCGCTTCTGGTCCCGTGTAAACGATGGCGCCGTAGGCCCATTCGGGCGTGTTCTCGCCCGCGGGTTCCCAGCCGTCAGGGATCGGCAGGTCGATGGTCGGTGATCCGGGATCGCCGCGGTTCACCTGGACCTCTTGGATGTTGTTCTCCGCGATGTAGCTCTGGATGCTCGGGTTGGGACCTTGGGAGTCCTCGTCGCGCGGTGCGACCAACTCCGACTTCGGTGCGGCCTTCGGGCTCGACGTGGCCTTGCTCGACGTGGTCTTCTCCGATGACGCCTTGTTCTCGACCTTGGTGGTCTCGGATCCGCAGCCCGACAACACCAGGCTCAACGCGGCGGCGACGGCGGCGACACTGGCGATCGCTTTAGGTCTCATGAGTTAACTCCTGTCGGTCAGATGACGAAGCTTGGCGCCGACGGCAAACATCGGCAGGCGTCGGCTCGCAGCGAACTGTAACGTAAAAGCGCAGTTATGGCCCGTGAGTCGGAAGATCTGATCTGAGCGTCGGCGAGCGCCGCAAGCTCAATTCGCTATCTGGATAAGTTTGCCATCGCCCGCTGGCATCCTCACCGTCGAATCGGGTGCACCGCGTCCGCGCAGTCCGTGCCCTCCGCCGCGAGATGGCGTTTGATGATCTTGAACGACTCGGTGCGGGGCAGTTCCGCGGCGATCCGGACGAACGACGGCCACTGCTTGGGTCCGAGGTCCGGTTGCGCGGCGAGGAATTCACGAAACGTATCGGGGTCGAACGCCGCGCCGTCGGCCAGCAGCAGCGCCGCCATGACCTGGTCGCCGACATCGGGCGCCGGTACTCCGTACACAGCCGCCTCGATGACGTCGGGATGGCGAAGGAGCACCCGTTCTATCGGTGCGGCGCCGAGGTTCTCGCCGTCGACGCGCATCCAATCACCCAGCCGCCCGGCGAAATACACGAAGCCGTTCTCGTCGCGGTACCCGAGATCGCCGCTGTGGTAGATGCCGCCCCGCATGCGCTCGGCGTCGGCACCCGGGTCGTTGTAATAGCCCTCGAAGCGTCCGGCCCCCGCGGTGTTGACGATCTCGCCCGTCACGCCAGGTGGACACGGTTCGCCGGTGTCCACATCGATGATCTCGGTCCCCTCCGGAAGCGGGCCGAGCGCTCCTGGCGGAGTGTCCGGTGTCCGTCCGATCGCGACTCCGCCCTCGGTGGAACCGAATCCGTCGACGACGACGGTGCCGAACCGGCGCGCGAAGCGGTCGACGTCGGCGGGTGCACCCTCGTTGCCGTATACCGCCTTCAGCGGATTGTCGGCGTCGTCGGGCCGTTCGGGCGTCGCGAGCACGTAGCTCAGTGGCTTGCCGACGTAGTTGGCGTACGTGGCGCCGTAGCGGCGGACGTCGGGCAGGAACTGCGACGCGGAGAACCTGCGCCGCAACACCATCGAGCCGCGGCACGCCAGCGACACGGCCCACCCGACCAGCACTGCGTTCGAGTGGAACAGCGGCATCGACACGTAGCAGATGTCGTCGACGCCCAGACCGAAGCGCTCGGTCATCATCACGCCCGCGATCGCCACCTTGCCGTGGCTGCAGATCACCGCCTTGGGATCCCCACTGGTTCCCGACGTGTAGATCAGCATGAAGGGGTCGGTGGGTGCGGCCTCACGGATCGACACCGGCGCATCGCGGTGTGTCGCCACCTCCGCCGCCCACTCCGGCGAGTCCACGTCGATGTGCTCGATGTCGCCGACCACCGCGGCCGACGGCGAATCTGCCAGCACGAGTTGGCAATCCGCATGGTCGATGTCGCGCTGCAGCGCCGCGCCGCGGCGGATGGGGTTGAGGCCGACCGGCACGATCCCGGTCAGGCCTGCGGCGACCAGCAGCGCCGAGAAGAACGGCGTGTTCTGCAGGAGCACGCCGACGTGCGGCGGCTTGCCGGGGTCCATGCGCGCGCGAAGGGCCGCCGCCACCGCGGCGCCCTGCCGGATGTGGTCACGCCACGAGGTGAACGTCTCCTCGAAGTGCACACCGCGGTCGTCGACGTCGACAAGCGGTGTGATGAGCGAGGTTACGGTGGGAAGCTCACTCCCGGCGAGCGGGTTCAAGCCGGTGTGTCAGCCAGTTCCCGGCCGATGCGCAGCAGCTGTCCGGTGGCCCCGCCGAGAGCGAACTCGGTCTGCTTGGCGGCCAGGAAGTACCGGTGCACCGGGTGATCGGTGTCGATGCCGACGCCGCCGTGCACGTGGACGGTGGTGTGCGCGACGCGGTGGCCTGCCTCGGCTGCCCAGAACGCGGCACTGGCCACGTCCACGTCCGCAGGGAGATCCTCGGACAGCCGCCAGGCCGCCTGCGTCAACGTCAGCCGCAGGCCCTTGATGTCGATGTAGCCGTCGGCGAGCCGCGACGACACCGCCTGGAAACTCCCGATCGGACGGTCGAACTGTTCACGCTCACGGGCGTACTCGGCGGTCAGTTCCAATGCCCGCTCCAACACGCCGAGCTGAAAGGCGCTGCGTCCCAGACCGCTTCGGGTGATCAGCCAGCCGAACACCTCATCGCCACCCACCCGGCGACCCTCGTCGACCTCGACGCCCTGCAGTTCGAGCGCACCGACGCTGCCCAGTCCCGTCGTGTCGAGCGGGGTCACCGTCACCCCGTTGTCGGCGGCCGCGACGAGGAACACGCCTGCGCCCGCGTCGGTCTCCGCGGGCACCAGGAACGCGTCGGCGCTCTGTGCGTACGCGACTTGAGTTCTCGTGCCCGTGAGTGTGAAGCCCGACGCTGACGTCTGCGCGCGGACGGGACCCTCTCCCATCTCAGCATCGAGCGCGACGGTGAGGATCTTCTCGCCCTTGACCGCCGGTGCTGCCCAATCGTTCTGCAACGACTCTGAACCGAAACGTCCCAGCGCTCCGGCCGCCAGTACAGCGGACTCGAGGTAGGGCACCGCAGCGAGCTGACGACCGAGCGCCACCAACACCGCGACTTCCTCGAGCTCGGTGAAACCGTCGCCGCCGACGGACTCCGGGGCCGTCGTCGAAAGGATGTCCGCCTCGATCAGCTTCTGCCACAGGTCGCGGTCGAAGCGCTCGTCGAGCCCGTCGAGCTCGCGCTGACGCTCCGGCGTGCACACCGATTCGGTGATCGTGCGCACCAGACCGCCGAGGTCGTCGGCGGCTTCAGTGGTCGTGAAATCCATGTCGAATCCTTCTACCGGTTCACTCGGGGCAGGCCGAGCGCGACCATGCCGATGATGTCGCGCTGAATCTCGTTGGTGCCGCCACCGAACGTCAGGATCAGGCAGGAGCGGTGCATCCGCTCGATGCGGCCGCGCAGCAGGGCGCCCGGCGAATTGGTCCGCACGGTGGCGGCGGTGCCGAGCACCTCCATCAGCAGCCGGTAGGCCTCGGTGGCCAGCTCGGTGCCGAACACCTTGGCCGCCGACGCGTCTGCGGGCGAGGGCGCGGCGTCCTCGGTCGACGCAAGCTCCCAGTTGATCAGCTTGAGCACTTCGGCCTTGGCGTGCACCCGTGCGAGGTTGAGCTGCACCCACTCCGAGTCGATCAGGCGTCGGCCGTGCGCGTCCTTGGTGTTCTGCGCCCACTCGCGGACCCCGTCGAGCGCCGAGAAGATCGGCTGCGCGGAAACCAGCGCGACGCGCTCGTGGTTGAGCTGGTTGGTGACGAGCTTCCACCCGCCGTTCTCCTCGCCGACCAACGCGGTCTTCGGGACGCGGACGTCCTGGTAGTAGGTGGCGCTGGTGTCCACACCCGCCATCGTGTGCACGGGCGTCCACGAGAAGCCCTCGGCGGTGGTCGGCACGATCAGCATCGAGATGCCGCGGTGCTTCTTGGCCTCGGGGTTGGTGCGCACGGCCAGCCACACGTAGTCGGCGTAGGCGATGAGGCTCGTCCACATCTTCTGGCCGTTGATCACGTAGTCGTCGCCGTCGTGCACAGCGCTGGTGCGCAGCGCGGCGAGGTCGGTGCCTGCGCCGGGTTCCGAGTAGCCGATCGAGAAATGCAGTTCGCCCGCGGCGATCTTGGGCAGGAAGAACTTCTTCTGCTC
>DATEIG010000495.1:0-3923 GCA_035279185.1 Mycobacterium sp. | reverse complement strand
CGCAGCAGTTCCGGCGAGAAGTTCCCGTCGACCACCATCGGGCCGACCCGGTCGGCGCGCACGAGACCCTGACCGTCGTAGACGATGCAGTGTCCCCTGGCGTGGAGCAGGGCCAACGTCTCCGCCGGGAAGTCGGTGCGCAGCAGCGGCGCCAGATGGAGCCACGTCGTATCCGGATTGGCGGCCTCGATCGCCTCGGGACCCCAGACCGGTCCGACGGCGTCGACGGACATTTCACGGTGGTCGACGTCCACATAGTCCAGCCGGAATGAACTCGTCCGGTCGGACGGCAGGATGCGCAGCATCGAACCCAGGCGTTCGGCGAGATCGTCGAACAGTCCGTGGTCGCGTTCGGCACCCATTGCGACAAGCCGGCCGGGCACGTCGACGGCGGCGAGCGCGACACCGGCGAACGACGCGCAGCCGCCGGGACTCGGCGGGGCACCGTCGATGACGTCGATCGCGAGGTTCCCCATGACGGTCACCCCGGCGATGAGATGGCCGTGCATCTTCACACCTTCAGAACTTCTACTCAGCAGAAACGACGGCCGCTCGTCGCCGTATCGGCGAAATAGTAGTCGGCCGACTCGCGAATCAGCGATTCGCGGTCAGGCGGGCAGATTGAACGGCGTGACCACCTGGATCGGGGCTGGCCGCGCGGGCTCGGCCGGTAGTGCGCCGCGTTGGGCCAGGATGAGCCGCATCGCCAGGCGCGCATCCGCGCGCAGGTCGTTGTGCAGGACGACGGAGATCTTGCCGTCGCGCAGCAGCGCGCGGTTGTCGGCGTCGAGATCGTGGGCGATGAACACCCGGCAGTGGCGACCGAGTCGCTCGAAGGCGGCGACGGTCGCCGCGTTGCCGCCGCCGACGGAATACACGGCCTCCACGCCAGGGTTGCGCTGCAACGCTTCGAGCACCAGTCGCTCGTTGGTCGCGTCGATGCCGTCGCTGTCGCTCACCTCGACGATTTGGCGCCCACTGCCGCGCAGGGCGGCCCGGAAGCCGACCTCCCGCTCGCCCTCGCCACGAAAGACATTGCGGCTCAGCGTGATCAACACGTCAGACGGTGACGACCCCAGCCACTGCCCCATCAGGTAGGCGGCCGTCACACCCGCGCCGTGGTTGTCGATCCCGACATACGAGCATCGGGCGCTTCCCGGCACGTCGGTCGCGTAGGTCACCACCGGTACACCGCCATCGACCAGTCGGTCGACGGCCTCGGCGACCTCGGGTTCGTCCTGCGCCTTGAGGATGACACCGTGGCTTCCGCGCAACCGCGTCAGCGCGTCGACCATGTGGGCCGTCGAGCCGGTCTCCCACAGGTGGAACCGCGCCCGCAGCATGGCCGGAGCGAACGCGGGCAGTTCGGCCTCGACCGCGGCACGGAACGAGTCCGAGAACCGCTGAGGGGTCTGCATCACGACGTCGATGAGGTAGCGGCGGCCGTTCAACCGCAGTTGGGCCCGTTGCTTGTCCAGATCGGAGATCGCCTGCATGACCTCGGCGCGGGTGTTCTCCCGCACGCCCGGTCGCTTGTTCAGCACGCGGTCGACCGTTGCCTCGCTCAGCCCGGACTGCTGAGCGATTTCGCGGACTTTGTAGCGGTGCGCCACGGGTGGCTCTTTCGATCTGTGAGGTCTTTTTGATGGGTTTTTGGTGTTGATCGAGGTGCGGGCGACTACCAGACTAGCTGCCATGGCGACGCCGCTGACCACCGCATACACGCCGTGGATCGACGAGTCCGCATGCGACGTGCAGGAATTCCGCCTGCAGGTGGCGCGCGAAACCGACCTGTCCGACTACCCGCACGCCATCGACGTCCGGGAGAACGTTCTCGTCTATCCGGCGGGCGAACCCGCCGACCGCCGCGCGCTGCAGGGCGAGCTGATCCGGGCCCTCAGCGACGGGCCCGGCGTCGTGGTGTTCGAGAACGCGTTCTCCGCCGACGTCGTGGACCGCGCCGGCGCGGCCTTCTTCGCGATCATCGACGAGCAGCACGCGGCCGGTTCGACGGCGGGCGATCACTTCGGGAAACCGGGTGCCAACGACCGCATCTGGAACGCCGCGCAGAAACTCGCGCTGCACTCCCCCGACGTGTTCGCCGAGTACTACGCCAACGACGTGCTCGCGCTGATCTCGCAGGCCTGGCTCGGCCCCCGCTACCAGGTGACGTCGCAGGTCAACGTCGTCAATCCGGGCGGGCAGCAACAGGTTCCGCACCGCGACTACCACCTCGGCTTCGTCGCGCCCGACGCGCTGGCGGCGTACCCGGCTCACCTGCACCGCACATCGCCGGTGCTCACCCTGCAGGGTGCGGTCGCCCACGGCGACATGCCGGTCGAGAGCGGGCCGACGATGCTGCTGCCTTACTCGCAACAGTTCCTCGGCGGCTACATCGCATTCAACCGCCCCGAGTTCGTCGAGTTCTTCGCCGAACACCACGTGCAGGTGCCGCTGGGAAGCGGGGACGCGATGTTCTTCAACCCCGCGCTGTATCACGGTGCGGGCACGAACTTTTCGACAGACATCCGGCGGATGGCCAACCTCTTGCAGATCTCGTCGCCGTTCGGTCGCGCGATGGAGGCCCTCGACCGCACCGCGATGGTCCGCGCGATCTACCCCGCGCTGCTCGAGATGAAGGCCGCGGGCCGCTCGCAGCGCGACTTGCTCAACGTCGTCGTCGCGACCGCGGAGGGCTATGCGTTTCCCACCAATCTCGACCGCGACCAGCCGATCGGCAGCCTCGCCCCGGCGTCGCAGGTCGACACGGTGATGGCCGCGCTGGCCGACGACTTCACGCAGGAGCAACTCGACGGCGCGCTGCGCGACCAGGACGACAGGAGACTTCCATGACCACGATCGGCGTCATCGGCCTTGGCCGCATCGGCTCGTTCCACACCGAAACCCTCAGCGGGCTGGACAGCATCGACACCTTGGTGATCACCGACGAGCGGCCCGATCTCGTCGCGGCCGTCGCCGCCAAACACGGTGCGAAACCGGCGGATTCGGTCTCCGATCTGCTCTCCTCGGGTGTCGACGGGGTGGTGGTCGCGGCGGCGACCCCGGCGCACGCCGAGTTGACGCTCGCGGCCGTCGAGCGCGGGATCCCGACCTTCTGCGAGAAGCCCATCGCGTCCACCGCCGCGGAGTCCGCCCGGGTCGCCGACATCATCTCGCGCTCCGGCGTGCCCGTTCAGGTGGGCTACCAGCGCCGCTTCGACGCCGCGTTCGCCGCAGCCAAGCGCGCCGTCGACGACGGGTCCCTCGGCCTGATCCACACGGTTCGCAGCACGACGATGGATCCCGCACCGCCGCCGATGGAGTACATCGCCGGCTCGGGCGGCATCTTCCGCGACTGCGCCGTGCACGACTTCGACGTCCTGCGGTGGATCACCGGCGGCGTACCCGCGCTTGACGTCTACGCCACCGGCAGCGTGCAAGGCGATCCACGATTCAGTGAGTTCGGCGACGTCGACACCGCCGCTGTGGTGGTGCGATTCGAATCCGGCACTCTCGGGGTGGTGTCGGCTGCCCGCTACAACGGCCACGGTTACGACTGCCGGCTCGAGGTGCACGGCTTCGACGACACCGTGGTGGCCGGCTGGGATCAGGGCGCCCCGGTGCGAAACGTCGACCCGGACAACGACTTCCCGCAGGGCCCGGCGCATCACTTCTTCATGGACCGCTTCACCGAGGCGTTCCGCGCGGAGCTCGCCGCGTTCGTCGACGTCGCCACGGGCACGGCTGCTCCCGCCTGCACCGTCTCCGACGCGGTCGAGGTCGCGTGGCTCGCCGAAGCCGCGACCGAATCTCTGAAGCGCGGTACCCCGGTACGACTCGACGAAGTGAGGTCATAGATGAAGATCGCCGGTGCTCCGATTTCCTGGGGTGTGTGCGAGGTGCCCGACTGGGGGTATCAGCTG
>DATEIG010000494.1:0-2017 GCA_035279185.1 Mycobacterium sp. | reverse complement strand
AGATTGGCGCCGCCGCCGTCCTCCACCACCGACGCGCTCGTCACGGCGGTGTTCGCCAGCCGGAGGCTGGTCAAGGCCGTGCAGGCGGCGGAGGCGATCGCGCCCACCCGCCCCCATCCGGGAGTGGAGTCGGCCGGGCTCAATTTCGTCGTCGGACCGTTCGCATCGATGCTCGACCGTGCGCGCGACCTGATCGCCGCGGCGATGCGGTGACTTTGCTGCATCCACGGCAGGCGATACCTCGCGGCGACACACCGATTGTGTTCCTTAGTCACAGGCGTAACACCAGGCACACTGGTAACCGACAACGACGACCTGGAGGGTTTTGCCGTGTACCGAGTTTTTGAAGCGCTCGACGAGCTCGGCGCGATCGTCGAAGAAGCGCGTGGTGTGCCGATGACGGCCGGCTGCGTGGTGCCCCGCGGTGACGTCCTCGAGCTGATCGACGACATCAAGGACGCGATCCCCGGTGAGCTCGACGACGCACAGGACGTGCTGGATGCGCGTGATTCGCTGCTGCGCGAGGCCAAGGAACACTGCGAGTCGGTGATGGGCAAGTCGAACGCCGACGCCGACGGCATGCTCAATCACGCCAGGGGCGAGGCCGACCGGTTGCTGGCCGACGCGAAGGCGCAGGCCGACCGGATGGTCGCCGAGGCCCGTCAGCACAGCGAGCGCATGGTCGGGGAGGCACGCGAAGAGGCAGCGCGGCTCGCGGCCGCGGCGAAGCGCGAGTACGACGCGAGCACCGGCCGGGCCAAGGCCGAAGCCGATCGCCTGACCGAGAACGGCAACATCTCCTACGAGAAGGCCGTGCAGGAGGGCATCAAGGAGCAGCAGCGTCTGGTGTCGCAGACCGAGATCGTCTCGACCGCCACCGCCGAGGCCACCCGGCTCATCGACGCGGCACATGCCGAAGCCGACCGACTGCGCGGCGAGTGCGATATCTATGTCGACAGCAAACTTGCCGAGTTCGAGGACTTCCTCAACGGCACGCTGCGCTCCGTCGGCCGCGGACGTCACCAGCTACGCACGACCGCGGGAACGCACGACTACGCCACCCGCTGACGGTCGTGGGTGACGGTCGACGCACTGCGTCGTGGTGTGGTCCGACCCCGCCGTAGGATCGATGCATGGCGACGCATGCGAAATCGGCTGGGCGGGGAGGGCCTGAACGGCGCGGAGGTTCCCGATCGCCGCTGGTGATCGACGTCTTGCGACTCGGCCGGCGACCGGGTTCGTTCCTGGCACACCAAGAGACGGTGCCGAGTCCCGTGCGGATCGGGGCCGAGCTGGTTGCCATCGAGAAGGGCGCGCCGCTCGATCTCGACCTGCAGCTGCAGTCGGTGTCGGAAGGTGTGCTGGTCAGTGGGACCGTATCGGCGCCCACGGTCGGTGAGTGCGCGCGTTGCCTGACCAAGCTCACCGGCGATGTCGAGATCGACCTCACCGAGCTGTACGCGTACCCGGACAGCACCACCGACGAGACCACCGAGGCCGACGAAATGGGCCGGGTGGGCGCCTCGGGCCAGGCCGACACCGTCGACCTGGAACAGCCGATCATCGATGCCGTCGGGTTGGCGCTGCCGTTCTCCCCGTTGTGCCGTCCGGACTGCCCGGGCCTGTGCCCCGACTGCGGGGTCGCGCTGGCCACCGCAGAGCCGGGGCATCACCACGACAAGATCGATCCCCGCTGGGCCAAGCTGTCCGCGATGCTGCCCGACGACGAGCAGCCCGGGGGCGAGAAGTGACCGATTCGCACGCGGCGCTGCTGGCGGCGCTGGGCGTCGACATCCCCGCCGAACTGCTCACCATCGCGTTGACGCATCGCAGTTACTCCTACGAGAACGGCGGCCTTCCGACCAACGAGCGGTTGGAGTTCCTCGGAGATGCCGTACTGGGGTTGACGGTCACCGAGGAGCTCTACCACCGCCACCCCGAACGCTCCGAGGGTGATCTGGCCAAGCTTCGCGCCAGCATCGTCAACACCCAGGCGCTGGCCGATGTCGGCCGTGGG
>DATEIG010000493.1:0-2020 GCA_035279185.1 Mycobacterium sp. | reverse complement strand
TCTGCAGGAACTCGAGCAGTACCGCGTCGGGGTCGTCGGCCTCGCGCACGGCGGTGTACGGGAGCACGAACTCGCCGAGCGCTTCGTCGAACTTCGCCGCGGCGGGGGACACCGGCGCTTCGCGATACCCGTCAGGTTCGGGGTAGGCGTACGAGTAGAAGACTCCTTCGCCGTCGGGACCCGGCCAATATCCCGCGCTGCTCACCTCGTGCGAGTAGGCCTCCCACATGACGTGCGGGCCGCAATTCGGCGCGCCGCCGGGATGTTTGGGCGCTGGACGGCCCGAGAACCGCGTCACTGCCAAATCGAGTGCGCCCCAGAAGAAGTGCACGGGGCTGACCTTGCCGATGTAACGCGACCGGAACTGCTCGAACACGCGGTTCATCTGAACCAGCGCCAGCCAGAACCGGTGTGCCTGGTCGGCGTCGTAGGCGACGTGCTCGCGGTCGGTGTCGAGCGGGATGGCGTCGGGAATCTCGACCGGCATCGTCCAGATGTCGGTCGACAGCCCGAGATCGTCGAGCACCGCCATGACATCGCGGTAGAAGTCGGCGACGGGGCCCGCCTTCAACGGCACCGTCCGACGATCGCCGTCGGTGGTCTCGACGACCAACTGATGGTCGATGAAGTCGAACTCCATGGAGAAGCCTCTGCCGCCGTACGGGATCAAGCCCGTCGTCAGGCCGCGGGCCGACACGTACAGCACGACGTTCCACCAGTGGCTCATCAGCGGCGTGTTCGCCATGCGGACCTTGCCGACGACCTGCGTCATCAGTTGCAGGGTGTCGCGAGTGTCGATCCACTCGGCGACGGGCAGCTTCGGCCACGCGGATTCGGGCACGACGACCTCCTGGAGTTTGTTTCCCCCAGCATTGCAGAGCGCGCAACCGCAGAGGTCAGGCCGATTCGTCGAGGAGCGCGACACCGTCGCGCCATGCGGTGACGACGTCGTCGACGCGCTGACGCACGTGCTCGCGCGCCGAGTCGCGGTCGACGCCCGACATCAGCAGCGCGTCGTAGTCGGTGTCGACGTGACGCACGGACGCGATGACCGCGAGCTTGACCGCCGCCGCATCCAGGGCGCGACCCGCCGCGGTCTCGCCGATGCGTCGGCTGCCGCGCGCCGCCGCATGGAGGGCGATGGCCTCGGCGCGCGGAGCGGGACAGCCCGGGAACTGCTCGCGGATGGCTGCGGCGAACTCGTCGCGGAAGCGGGCGTGCTGTTCGGCCCGACGGTTCTGCCCCTCCGTGCGGCGGGCGCGCGCGTCGGCGTCGGTGAGGCAGTCGCGGGCGGCGCCTTCGACGGCGGCCGGCTCCGCCAGGATGCCCAGTCGCTCGTAGCGATTGCGGTGCCGGTTCATCTGCATGACGACGGCGGAGAACCGGCTCAACTTGGCGGCGCGCCTGGTGAGCGCGGCGTCGCCGGAGGGCAGGAACTCGAGATGGCCGAGACCCGCGCAGTCCAAGCACACTCCGGTGGTTTCGCCCTTGAGCAGGAACTCCTTTGCGAGGCCGCATGTCTCGCACTCCTTTGCGAACTCGCCGGCGAGGACCTTCATGCCGCGCGGTCTCGCGTTCGGGCGGGTGGTGCCCCACTGCGTGCGGTAGGCGAGTTCGGTGTCAGGGTCCCCGTCGGTGGTGAATCGCAGGTCGCCGTGGTCGGGCTCCGAGGTGCGCAGTTCGCGCTCCTCACCCCAATGGCGCAGCGCCGCAATGGCTTCGGCGACCTTGGACGAATCCACGCTCAGGCATTGGTCGAGCGTGGGCACGAGCCCGCGCTCCCACCGGTCCACGCTCGACTGCGCCAGCCACCCGAGGCGGACCAGCACGTCGACGAGCCGGACGGAGCCCTGCTCCGCGCGCAGGGTCACCGCCACCCGGGCCACTCGCGTCTGGATGCTTGCCATCTCGCGAGGTTACGTCCGCGGTCCGACAGACCGTCATTGACAGCTCCATGCGTGCAACAGGTCGGTGATTGCGTCGACGCGTTCGTCCTATTCGCGCATGCGCGAAGCGGGAT
>DATEIG010000492.1:0-10824 GCA_035279185.1 Mycobacterium sp. | reverse complement strand
CGAAGCCTCGAAGTCCGCCGTGGTGCCCGGCGTTGCCGGTTCGGTGCTGCTCGAGCAGCGCGGCGGCACACTGGTCGCGCTGGGTGGCTAGACCTCAGGCGCGAAGGTCGCCAGCTCCTTGCCCGACTTCCAGTGCTTGAGCAGAGCCCCCGCCAAGTCCCGGTAGGCCAGCGCACCCTTGTTCTTCTTGCCCGCAAGCACCGAGGCGCCCGACGCCGTCGCCTCGGCGAACCGCACGGTGCGCGGAATCGGCGGCGCAAGAACCGGCAGCTCGTAGCGGTCGGCGACGTCGAGGAGTACGTCGCGGCTGTGGGTGGTGCGCGAGTCGTAGAGCGTGGGCAGCGCGCCGAGCAGTTTCAGGTCGGCGTTGGTGATCTGCTGGACGTCGTTGATCGTGCGCAGGAACTGGCCCACCCCGCGGTGTGCCAGCGTCTCGCACTGCAGCGGCACGATCACCTCGTCGGCGGCGGTCAGCCCGTTGAGGGTGAGCACGCCCAGCGAGGGCGGACAGTCGATGATCACCACGTCGAACTCGTCACCGAGTTTGGCCAGCGCACGCTTGAGCGCGTATTCGCGGCCCGCCCGCATCAACAGCATCGCCTCGGCGCCCGCCAGGTCGATGTTGGCGGGCAACAACGTCATCCCTTCGGCCGTCGCCACCAGAGCCGCGGACGGTTCCACCTCGCCGAGCAACACCTCGTGGATGGATACCGCCAGCTTGTCGGGGTCCTGGCCGAGCGAAAACGTCAGACAGCCCTGCGGATCGAGGTCGACGAGCAGAACCCGTTTCCCCTTCTCCGTCATCGCTGCGCCCAACGACGCCACCGTCGTCGTTTTGGCTACCCCACCCTTTTGATTGGCGACCGCAAGTACTCGCGTCACGCGTCCATCCAAGCACGGGTGTCGGTGAGCGCGCCCCGCGTGGGGCAGAATCGGCGAGGTGACCGTCGAGCAGCACCGGCTGCTTCTGCTGCGACATGGCGAGACCGAGTGGTCCCGCAGCGGCAAGCACACCAGCCGCACCGAGCTCGAGCTGACCGATACGGGCCGCGTTCAGGCCAAGGCCGCGGGTGAGACCGTCAGACAGCTGGGCCTCGACAACCCCTACGTCGTCTGCAGCCCGCGTCAGCGCGCCGTGGTGACCGCCGAGCTGGCAGGCCTGTCCGTCGACGAAACCAACCCGCTGATCACCGAATGGGATTACGGCGACTACGAGGGCACCACGACCCAGGAGATTCGCAAGGCCGTGCCGAACTGGCTGGTCTGGACGCACGGCTGTCCCGGCGGTGAGACGACAGCGGCGGTGTGCGAGCGCGCCGACCGCGCAATCGACATGGCGTTGGAGCACATGGAGACCCGCGACGTGGTCTTCGTCGGGCACGGACACTTCTCGCGGGCCGTCATCACCCGCTGGGTCGAGCTGCCGGTCTACGAGGGCATCCGGTTCTCCATGGCCGCCGCATCGGTGGCGGTGTGCGGGTTCGAGCACGGCGCGCGCCAACTCAGTGCCCTCGGCCTGACCGGATACCCACACCCGACCGCGTCCCCGTGACCCGCGAGCCGACGTTCGTCCTGGCCACCGGCGGCAGCGCCGTCGTCGCCGACGGCGTGCACACCGCCTACAAGTCCATCGCCGAGGCGCGGACCTCGTTGACGTCGCACAGTGCGCCGATCATCTTGGGCGCGTTGCCTTTTGACCTGTCCCGGCCGGCCGCGCTGATCCGGCCGCAGGACGTCTCCTTCCTCGACGCGCTGCCGAGGTGGCCGCTGCGCCCGCTGCCCACGGTGCGCGTCGTCGAGACGTTGCCGCCGCCCGAGGAACACCGCGCCAGGGTCGCCGCCGCCGTGGAGCGGTTGCGCGACCCGGCCGGCGGGCTGCACAAGGTCGTCCTGGCCCGCGCGCTGCGACTCGCCGCCGACGGGCCGCTCGACGCCCGCACGATCGTCGACCGCCTCGTCTCCGCCGACCCCACGGCCAACGCCTACCTCGTCGACCTCACCGCGGCGGGCAGCGACTACTCCGGCAGCGTGCTGGTGGGCGCCAGCCCCGAGCTGCTCGTGGCCCGCCAGGGCGACCGCGTGA
Source organism: Mycobacterium sp. (assembly GCA_035279185.1). Classification (GTDB taxonomy): domain Bacteria; phylum Actinomycetota; class Actinomycetes; order Mycobacteriales; family Mycobacteriaceae; genus Mycobacterium. The sequence continues at coordinate 8,741 of DATEIG010000492.1, read as the reverse complement.
GGTGCGCGCCGTTCGCCGGAACGGCGCCGCGGTCGGCAGACCCCGACACCGACAGGGCCAGCGGTGAGGCGCTCGCCGCGTCGGCCAAGAACCGCCACGAGCACGAACTGGTCGTCGATGCGATGCGCAAAGCGCTCGACCCGCTGTGCGTCGACCTGCAGGTCCCGCCGACGCCCCAGCTCAGTCGCACCGCCGCGGTCTGGCATCTGTCCACCCCGATCAGTGGACGCCTCCGCGAAAGTTCGGTCACCGCTTTGGATCTCGCGATCGCGCTGCATCCGACCCCGGCCGTCGGAGGGTCGCCCGCAGGCGCCGCCGCTGGCCTGATCGGCGAGCTCGAGGGGGACCGGGGGTTCTACGCGGGCGCGGTGGGGTGGTGCGACCAGCGTGGCGACGGGCGTTGGGTGGTCTCGATCCGCGGCGCACAGCTGTCGGCCGACCGCCGCACCGCGCTCGCCCACGCGGGAGGCGGAATCGTCGCCGAGTCCGATCCCGACGACGAAGTCGACGAGACGACGACGAAGTTCACCACCATCCTGACCGCTCTGGAGGCGCAGACATGATCATTCGACGCGTCGTCCCCGGCGACGAGACCGAGTTGACCGCGATGATTCACGAGCTCGCCGAGTTCGAGCGGGCGTCACACGAGTGCACCGTCACCGAAGAGCAATTGCGCACAGCGCTTTTCGGCGACGATCCGACGGTGAACGGCCACATCGCCGAGGTGGACGGCGAAGCCGCGGCCGGCGCGCTGTGGTTCCGCAACTTCTCGACGTGGGACGGTGTCGCGGGCATCTATCTGGAGGACCTCTTCGTGCGCCCGCAGTTCCGCAGGCACGGGTTGGCCAGAGGATTGCTGGCCACCCTGGCGCGCGAATGCGTGGAGAACGGATACAGCAGGCTGCAGTGGGCCGTGCTGGACTGGAACGTCAATGCGATAGCGCTGTACGACGCCGTCGGCGGCAAGCAGCAGAGCGAATGGATCACCTACCGGGTGTCGGGCCCCGACTTGTCGGCGCTCGCGTCGTCGGCGTCCTGAGCGCCCAGCCACTGCACCGCCGACGGGGTGAACAGCAGCACCAGCGTGACGAGCGCGACGATGCCGACCGGGATGCCGTAGAGCCACCGCTGGGATCCGACGGCGATGTACCACGACACCGGCAGCAGCAACAGCTGCGCGAAGACGGCGACGCCGCGGCCCCACCGGCGACCCGTCCACAGCGCCCAGCCCGCCGCGAGCACGGCGCCGCCGATGATCGCGAACCAGGCCGCCGTGCCGAACTTGTTCATGCCGGGATCGTCGCTGCCGCTGAACCCGCTGACGACGTAGTCGGCCGCGGCGACGAGGCCCGCGACTCCCTCGAGCGCCACGAGCACGGCCGCCTGTCGGACGGTTGTCGGCGATGGAACTGTCACGGTCGTACGGTACCGCCATCTATTGTGGATCGATGGGCCGCACGGTGATCTGCCAGGACGCAGCCCAGGCCGTCGCCGGAATCGCCGATGGGTCAACGGTTCTCGTCGGCGGGTTCGGGATGGCGGGCATGCCGACGCACCTGATCGAGGCGCTGATCGACCAAGGTGCCACCGACCTCACGATCGTCAGCAACAACGCGGGCAACGGAGACACCGGGCTCGCCGCACTTCTCGCGGCGGGACGGGTGCGCAAGGTCGTCTGCTCGTTCCCGCGCCAAGTCGATTCCTACGTGTTCGAACGGCTCTATCGCGCAGGCGAAATCACTCTCGAGGTCGTTCCGCAGGGAAACCTCGCCGAGCGCATGCGCGCCGCGGGCGCGGGCATCGGGGCGTTCTACTGCCCCACCGGAGTCGGGACGCCGCTGGCCGAAGGCAAGGAAGTGCGCACGATCGACGGCCGGGACTACCTGCTCGAGTACCCCATCCGCGGGGACGTGGCGCTGATCGGTGCGCATGTCGGCGATCGGGCGGGAAACCTCGTGTACCGCAAGACCGCACGCAATTTCGGACCGGTGATGGCGGCGGCCGCCCGGCTCACCGTCGCGCAGGTCGCCCACGTCGTCGACATCGGCGACATCGACCCCGAAACCGTTGTCACACCGGGCATTTACGTCGACCGCATCGTCGAGGTGAGCCCGTGACGCTCGACCGCGACGAACTGGCGGCCGTGATCGCCCGCGACATCCCACCGGGGTCCTACGTCAACCTCGGCATCGGACTGCCGACCCTGGTCGCCGACCACCTCGCCCCCGACGCGGGCGTCGTCCTGCACACCGAGAACGGCATGCTCGGCATGGGTGGTGCCGCGACCGGCGCCGACGTCGACCCCGACCTGATCAACGCGGGCAAGGTGGCGGTCACCGAAACGCCGGGGGCGTCGTACTTCCACCACGCCGACTCGTTCGCGATGATGCGCGGCGGACACCTCGACGTCTGCGTCCTCGGCGCATTCCAGGTCAGCAGGTTCGGCGACCTGGCGAACTGGCACACCGGCGCACCCGACGCAATACCCGCCGTCGGCGGTGCGATGGATCTCGCGATCGGGGCAAGGAGCGTCTACGTGATGATGAACCTGTTCGCCAAGGACGGCAGCGCAAAGATCGTTCCGACCTGCACCTACCCGCTGACGGGGCTGCGTTGTGTGCGGCGGGTGTACACCGAGCACGCCGTGTTCGACATCGACTCCGGCGACGTCCACGTTCGCGAGACCTTCGGCCTCACCGTCGACGACCTGCGCGCGCGGATGACCGTCGAGCTGAGCTGAACCGGCGGGCCGTCCCGTCGGATATAGGCTCACCCCCGTGCGCGCCGTGCTGATCGTCAACCCCAACGCGACGTCGACCACGGCCGCAGGCCGCGACCTGCTCGCGCATGCGCTCGAGAGCCGGGTGAAGCTGACCATCGCCCACACCGACAGCCGCGGTCACGCCATCGACATCGCCCGCGACGCCGCACGCGACGGCATCGACCTGCTCATCGTGCACGGTGGCGACGGGACGGTGAACGAGGTCGTCAACGGCGTTCTCGGCGAGTGCGGCCGGGCGCCCGCCGCCGACGCGCCCGCCGTCGGCGTGGTACCCGGCGGGTCGGCGAACGTGTTCGCGCGCGCACTGGGCATCAGCCCGGATCCGATCGAGGCCACCAATCAGCTGATCGACCTGCTCACCGAGCACCGGAGGACGAGGGCGTGGCGGCGTATCGGGCTGATGGACTGCGGCGAGCGGTGGGGTGTGTTCACCGCGGGACTCGGCGTCGACGGCGCCGTCGTCGCAGCCGTCGAGGCGCAGCGGGACAAGGGCCGCACGGTCACCGCATCGCGCTACATCCGGGTCGCCGTCCGCGAAGTGCTGGCCAGCGCTCGCAGAGAGCCTGCATTGACGCTGCACCTCCCCGACCGCGAGCCGGAGACCGGGGTGCACTTCGCGTTCGTGTCGAACTCGAGCCCATGGACCTACGCCAACGCCAGGCCGGTGTGGACGAACCCGAACACCACCTTCGAAACCGGCCTGGGTGTCTTCGCGACGAACAGCATGAACGTGTGGTCCAACCTGCGCCTGGTCCGCCAGATGCTGTCGCAGAAAGCGAAGATCCGCACCAAACACCTCATCCGCGACGACGACCTGCCGTGGGTCAGGGTGACGGCGGACATGCCTGTGGCATGCCAGATCGACGGGGATTACGTCGGGCTGCGCGAAGATATGACGTTCCGCGCCGTTCCGGAAGCTCTCGGGGTGCTGGCCCCGTCGCCCAAACCGCTCTGATCTGGGGAAACACCGCGAGCGCGGCGTACTGAGAGCGTAAGTGGGTTGAGTGTAGTACAAACGGATGAGGCGATTGCGAACAGAGCCGCGTAGTGAGATAGCCCACGAGTTACCGAACGGTATTGACACCTGTTCAGCGTGTGGGAATATCGAAGTAAGCAACAGTGCAGAAACAATTTGTTCGCACGCGTTAACAGCCGAAGAAAAGCTCGTGCGCCCCGCTGCGCACATAGTGAGGAGAGTTAGACACCATGGATTGGCGCCACAAGGCCGTCTGTCGCGACGAAGATCCGGAATTGTTCTTCCCCGTGGGAAACAGTGGGCCGGCGCTCGCGCAGATCGCTGACGCGAAGCTCGTGTGCAACCGCTGCCCCGTCACCACAGAGTGCCTGACCTGGGCATTGGATTCGGGCCAGGATGCAGGCGTGTGGGGCGGAATGAGCGAAGACGAGCGGCGTGCACTCAAGCGTCGCAACGCACGCACGAAGGCTCGCACGGGCGTCTAGCCCCTCCCAGATCCACCGGATACGGCCCCGACGAAATGTCGGGGCCGTATCTGTGTGCAAATGTAATTTGTCCGTAATGCGCAAGCGACGGCCATTTCGCGTAAACGGTGATCTACTGCGCCAGCCGTGCGCGCCTGCCGATCGGCACCCGCAGCACGACGTCGGTGCCGCCGTCGGGCGACGCATGCATGCCGAGCGAACCGTCGAGTTCCGCCGACACCAGCGTCCGCACGATCTGCAGGCCGAGACGATCGGCCTTCTCCAGGCTGAAGCCCTCGGGAAGGCCGCGGCCGTCGTCGTGCACCACGACGTCGAGCCAGCGCGCTGAGCGCTCAGCGCGGATCGTCACATAACCGGTGGCCGTCGACGGGTCGAACGCGTGCTCGATGGCGTTCTGCACCAGCTCCGTGATCACCATGACCAACGCGGTGGCACGGTCGGCGTCGAGCACGCCGAGATCGCCGACCCGGCTGACGCGGATCGGAGTGTCAACGGTCGCAACGTCATTCATCATCGGCATGATCCGGTCGACGACATCGTCGAGATTGACTTCCTCGTCCACCGACATCGACAGCGCGTCGTGCACCATGGCGATCGAGGACACCCGTCGCACCGATTCGATCAGCGCCTCGCGACCCTCGGCGTTGTTGGTGCGCCGCGCCTGCAGCCGCAGCAGGGATGCGACCGTCTGAAGGTTGTTCTTCACCCGGTGGTGGATCTCGCGGATGGTCGCGTCCTTCGACAGCAGCGCCCGGTCGCGACGTTTGATCTCGGTGACGTCGCGGATGAGGACGGCCGCGCCCACCGCGTCGCCGTGGACGACGAGAGGCAGCGTGCGCAGCAGCACCGCCGCACCGCCTGCGTCGACCTCCATCCGCATGCTGGACCCGCCGATGAGGGAATGCCGCACGTGCTCGGCCAGTTCCTGGGCCTCGAACGGGTCGGAGATCAGCGGCCTGGTCACCGCGACGAGGTTCTGCCCCTCCAGCTCGGCGGTCAGGCCCATCCGGTGGTAGGCCGACAGCGCGTTGGGGCTGGCGAACACCACCACACCTGCGACGTCGAGGCGGATGAACCCGTCCCCCACCCGGGGGCTGGAGCGCGATATCGACAGGTTCTCGACGTTGGGGAAGGTGCCTTCCGACAGCATGTGCAGCAAGTCGCCCGCACAGTCGAGGTAGGCGCGCTCCAGGGGGCTGGCCTTGCGGGCGGCGAACGCAGTCTGGTGGGTGAGCACGGCCACCACCTCGGTGTCACACCTGACCGGAACGGCCTCGATCGACACCGCGCCCTCTTGTTCGGAATCCCGTTGGCTCTCTTCGCTTTCCCGCCCGATCGCGCCGGACTTGAACGCCGCGGTGACCAGGGGTACGTCGCCTGCGTCGGCGAGGGTGCCGACCGCGTCGGACAGCAGCACGGTCGGGGCGGTGTTGGGCCTGCACTGCGCGACGCACACGAGGACGCCGTCGTCGCGACGCACCCACATCAGGTAGTCGGCGAACGAGAGGTCGGCGAGAAGCTGCCACTCACCGACGACGGCGTGAAGATGATCGACGGCATTGCCGGGCAGCATGGTGTGCTCGGCGAGGAGGTCACCGAGAGTTGACATCGGGTCCTACGAACAGGTCGTGCGTGCTAGCTGATCACCGCGATGAGATCGCCGGCCTGGATGACGTCGCCGACCGACACGCTGACCTTGCTGACGGTGCCTGCGACCTCGGCGATCACCGGGATCTCCATCTTCATCGACTCCAGCAGCACGAGGGTGTCGCCCTCGCCGATCTGATCGCCCTCGTTAACCACGACCTCGAGCACACTGGCCACGATCTCGGCGCGAACATCCTCGGCCATCTCCACCTCATTCACTTCGGCGCTGCCTGCCGCTCTATCGAACCACAACCGCCTTGGGTGGAGCGTGGTCAGTGCGACATGAGACACTGGTGTCAACGCGCCACCGCGAAGCGGGCGCACACTTTCCCCTGATCACACGGAGGTAGGACCATGGCCAAGCGTGGCCGCAAGAAGCGTGACCGCAAGAATTCGAAGGCCAACCACGGCAAGAGGCCCAACGCCGGTTCGAAGTCGGTGCGCTAGCCGCGACTGATCGTCGTGCGGCTGATCTCGATGCGCAGCCGCTGCACGAACCCCTCAGGGGCCCTCTCCCCGCCGCACTTGCTGGCGATGAGGTTCTTGACCCGCTCCTCGACGCCGTAGTGGCGCAGGCAGGCCGGGCATTCGTCGAGGTGATGCTTGAGCTTGTCGCGGCTCTCCGGCGTGCATTCGCCGTCGAGCAGCGTCCACACCTCGGCGATCACCGCCGCGCACTCGGGGTGTTCGGGGTCGACCGGTCCTACCGGCGGCGACCAGCGTTCGTTGTCGTCACGGCTCATGACGACACCTCCTCGGGGGTGTCGAGCTGTCCCCGAATGAAACCACGATCCTTGGCCACGTCGGCCAGTAACTCGCGCAGTTGACGCCTGCCCCGGTGCAACCGGGACATCACCGTTCCGATGGGCGTGTCCATGATCTCGGCGATCTCCTTGTACGGGAAGCCCTCGACGTCCGCGTAGTACACGGCCATCCGGAATTCCTCCGGCAACGCCTGCAGGGCCTCTTTGATCTCGCTGTCCGGCAGCGCCTCCAGCGCCTCGACCTCGGCCGAGCGCAGTCCCGTCGAGGAATGCTCGGCGTTGGACGCCAGCTGCCAGTCGGTGATCTCCTCGGTCGGATACTCCGCGGGCTGACGCTGCTTCTTGCGGTAGCTGTTGATGTAGGTGTTGGTCAGGATGCGGTAGAGCCACGCCTTGAGGTTGGTGCCCTCACGGAACGAGCGGAAACCGGAGTAGGCCTTGACCATGGTCTCCTGGAGCAGGTCCTCGGCGTCTGCAGGGTTGCGCGTCATGCGCAGCGCACCGCCGTAGAGCTGGTCGAGAAGCGGAATGGCGTCGCGCTCGAAGCGCGCGGTCAGCTCGGCGTCGCTCTCTTGGGCTCTCACCGGCGCCGACGTTGCCTGGGCGCCGTCGGCGCCCGAGCCGTCCATGTCGGTCATCCTGGGGAACACCGTCCCTTCCGTAAAGGCGCCGCCAATGACGTCGAGTAACTGCACCCGACGCACTGAGCCGTCTATGGCCATCGTTGGCACCGAGGTACCCCCTTCTTCGATCCTAGAGGTTGAGGTCGACATCTTTTCCGTCGCCGGCCGGGCTGTGGCCGTGTCCAACCCCATCAACAGCCGATATGGCCGAGGTTGTTCCCCGCCCGGCCGCGGTCGCCGGTCGCGGCCGCCGCTCTAGGGTGAGACGGTGGCCCGTGCTGCGACCCCGGCGATCTCCGCGTTGCTGACCGCTCAGATTCCTCATGAGGTGCTGCGATATCACCACGACCCGGGTGTCGAGTCGTTCGGTGACGAAGCCGTGAGCGAGCTCGCGGGCGTCGCGGGCGTCGACCCGGAGCAGATCTTCAAGACGTTGGTCGTCGCGCTGCCCCAGAGCCGCCTGGCCGTCGCGGTGCTGCCCGTCCCCTACCAGCTGTCGTTGAAGGCGGCCGCGGCAGCTCTGGGCGTCGCGAAGGCGACGATGGCCGAGCGTGCGGCCGCCGAGCGGTCATCCGGCTACGTGATCGGCGGTATCTCGCCATTCGGCCAGCGCAAGCCGCTGCCGACGGTCGTCGACCGCTCGGCGCTGCGCTGGGACCGCGTGCTGTGCAGCGCGGGCAAGCGCGGATGGGACGTCGCCGTGGCGCCGCAGGACCTGATCCGCCTCACGTCCGCGGTGGCCGCCGACATCCGCGCGACCTGACCGCCGAAACGATATTCCAGCAGCGAAAGTGCGAGTGGAGGCCTGCGTAGATCTCGTCTCGCGGGGGTTCGGGCGGGGGTTAGTGTGACGCCATGGCTAAGACATCGCTCGCGGGCAAGACCATGTTCATCTCGGGGGCGAGCCGGGGCATCGGCCTCGCGATCGCCAAGAAGGCCGCGGCCGACGGCGCCAACATCGCGCTGATCGCCAAGACCGCCGAACCTCACCCCAAGCTGCCCGGCACGGTCTACACCGCCGCCAAAGAACTCGAGGAGGCGGGCGGACAGGCGCTGCCGATCGTCGGCGACATCCGCGACGGCGACTCGGTGGCCGATGCGGTGGCCAACACCGTCGAGCAGTTCGGCGGCATCGACATCTGCGTGAACAACGCGTCGGCGATCAACCTCGGCTCGATCACCGAGGTGCCGCTCAAGCGGTTCGACCTCATGAACGGCATCCAGGTGCGCGGCACGTACGCGGTCAGCCAGGCCTGCATCCCCCACATGATCGGGCGGGACAATCCGCACATCCTGACGTTGTCGCCGCCGGTGCGGCTGGAGTCGCAGTGGCTCAAGCCGACCGCATACATGATGGCGAAGTACGGAATGTCGCTGTGCGCCCTGGCGATCGCGGAGGAGATGCGCGACGAGGGCATCGCGTCGAACACGCTGTGGCCGCGCACACTGGTGGCCACCGCGGCC
>DATEIG010000491.1:0-2469 GCA_035279185.1 Mycobacterium sp. | reverse complement strand
TTGGTATGCCGTTCCTTCGGTCAGTTTGTCGCGGCCGAAGCCAGCTCGGCGGCCTTGCGGGCCGCGCCGTCCATGGTCTCTTCGATGGTCACCAGCGGGTGGTTGGCCTCGGCCAGGATGCGGCGGCCCTCTTCGACGTTGTTCCCGTCGAGGCGGACCACGAGCGGCTTGTTGGCCTCGTCGCCCAGGGTCTTCAGTGCGCCGACGATGCCGTTGGCAACAGCGTCACACGCGGTGATGCCGCCGAAGACGTTGACGAACACGCTCTTGACCTGAGCGTCGTTGAGGATCACGTCGAGGCCCGCGGCCATCACCTCGGCCGACGCACCGCCGCCGATGTCGAGGAAGTTGGCCGGCTTCACGCCGCCGTGCTTCTCGCCCGCGTAGGCGGTGACGTCGAGCGTCGACATGACGAGACCCGCGCCGTTACCGATGATGCCGACCTCGCCGTCGAGCTTGACGTAGTTCAGGTCGTGCTCTTTTGCCTTGAGCTCCAACGGATCTGTGGCGTCGCGGTCTTCGAACTCGGCGTGATCGGGATGGCGGAAGTCGGCGTTGGCGTCGAGCGTGACCTTGCCGTCGAGCGCGAGGATCTGGTCGTCGGGCGTGCGTACCAACGGGTTCACCTCGACCAGGGTGGCGTCCTCCTTGACGAACACCTCCCACAGCTTGGCGATGGTCACCGCCGCGGCGTCGAGCACCTCAGCGGGCAGATGGCCCTTCTCGGCGATGTAGCGGGCGAAGCCGTCGTCGACACCCTTGGTCGCGTCGACGGGGATCCTGGCCAGCCGGTCGGGCTTGGTGGCGGCGACCTCTTCGATCTCCATGCCGCCCTCGACCGAGCACATGGCCAGGTAGGTGCGGTTGGCGCGATCGAGCAGGAAGGAGATGTAGTACTCCTCGGCGATGTCGCTGGCCTCGGCGACGAGCAGCTTCTTCACGACGTGGCCCTTGATGTCGAGGCCGAGGATGTTCTGCGCGTGGGTGAACGCGTCGTCGGCGGTGGCCGCGTACTTGACGCCGCCGGCCTTGCCACGTCCGCCGACCTTGACTTGCGCCTTGACCATCACGGGCTTGCCGATTTCCTCGGCGATGGCCTTGGCGTCGTCGGCCGACGTCGTCACGCGGCCCGGGGTGGTGGGAACGTTGTGCTTGGCGAACAGCTCCTTCGCCTGATACTCGAAAAGATCCATCAGCTCGCTGTCTGTTAGAGGACACTCATCTGTTTGGCTACGCCCTGTGCACCCGACGGGCTCGGGGGAACTTTATCGACACCGGTCGGGATGACCGGCACCGCCTCGGGCTCATGTGGCAGATCTCACCGAGGGCCAAGCGTGATACAAGTCACAATCCCGGATGGAATACAGTCTCGGGTTGCCACGATCATTGGGATTTGGTTAACGTGCTCGTGGTCTAGATAACGTTCTGGTCACGACTAAAGGATATTTCAGGTTGGCGGGGCAGCGTAGGTTCGATTCTCCTCACGGAGTCGCGCCGAACGCTCGCACCAGGTGGGTGAACCCCGAGGCCACTGAAATCACCGACATCATCCCGTTCAACGAGTTCGGCAAGCTCGCTGACCTGGAGTTCGACCACAGCTCCGCCTTCGATCGCGAGTCGCAGGTCGTCCACGCCCCCGAGCTCGACGACATGCACGACACCGACGACCTGATTCCGCTCCGGCTCGCTGTGCCGTCGCAGTTCCGCCCCGAGCCCGGTGCCGAGCGCCGCTCGACCTCCTCACGGGCTGCGCGCGCGGCGACGCACGCCTACCGCGACAGCAACACCGACGTCAGCAACGGTGTCGCGGCCACCGACATCCTCGACCTCAGCGCCCGTCGCGCCGCCCAGCACCGCAAGGAGACCGCCAGCGCGGTCAAGGGCAGGCTCATGATCGCCGCGATGGCCGCGGGCGCGACCGCCGCCGCCGCGCACTCGGTGATGAACAACGCCGACACCACGACCAGCGACACCGTCCTCGCCTCAGACCAATCGGCGCTCGCAGCAGGCGCAATCTCCGGCTCCACCGACGGGATGCAGGTCGTCACCGTCGCCGCACCGGCCGACTCGACCGTGCACGCCGAGGAGATCACCAAGGCCGCCGCGTTCGCGCAGGAGCGGGCCGAGCGTGAGGCGCGGCTGCAGCGCCCCCTGTTCGTAATGCCGACCAAGGGCGTGTTCACGTCGGGATTCGGATACCGCTGGGGCGTGCTGCACGGCGGCATCGACATCGCCAACGCGATCGGCACGCCGATCTACGCCGCCGCCGACGGTGTCGTGATCGACGTCGGCCCGACCGCGGGCTACGGCGCCTGGGTCAAGCTGCGGCACGCCGACGGCACGGTGACGCTGTACGGCCACATCAACAGCTGGAACGTGTCGATCGGCCAGCGCGTCTGGGCCGGCGACCAGATCGCCCAGATGGGCAACCGCGGCAACTCGACCGGCCCGCACTGCCACTTCGAGGTC
>DATEIG010000490.1:0-9564 GCA_035279185.1 Mycobacterium sp. | reverse complement strand
ACTAGGTCTCGACGGTTCTCGAAGGAGGATGTCACAACCGACCTCCTCTGTGACCAAGATCACAATTTGACGCAGGCATCTGTTCACCTACGTGTAACGCAGCAGGCATTGCCAAAGAGATCCCGCTCTTGGTGGAAGCGGGGCTCATCGCAGCCGGAACGGGCTTTATTAGATCTCCAAGCTGGATAGCTGGCCGATGATCTGCGTGGCCAACGGGTTGAGCGTCGCCATGCCGTCGCGGACCGCGGCGCGCGAGCCGGCGATGTTCACGACCAGCGTGCTGCCGGAGACGCCCGCCAGGCCGCGGGACAGTCCGGCGTCGACGATCCCGGCGGCGAGGCCGGAGGCACGCAGCGCCTCGGCGATGCCGAGCAGCTCGCGGTCCAGGATGTCGCGGGTGGCCTCCGGCGTCACATCGCGCGGCGTCACCCCGGTGCCGCCGACCGACACCACCAGGTCGACCCCGCCGATCACGGCCGTGTTCAGCGCGTTGCGGATCTCCACCTCGTCGGACGACACCACGACGACGCCGTCGACGACGAAGCCCGCCTCGTGAAGCAGCTCGGTCACCAACGGACCGCTGTGGTCCTCTTCGCCGTGGGCGGTCCGGTCGTCGACGACGACGATGAGTGCCCGACCGACCAACTCCCCTGGCTGTTCCATGAGTGTCACCGTATATCCGGCCGCAGACGGCGGCGCGGCCACTCTCAACGTCGGTGTGCCTGGTGCCCCGATCACTGTTGCGCCTTCCCCAGCGTCACCTGCACGGTCTGCGGCTTCCCCGACTGGTCGAGGTAGGTCAGCGTGACCTTCTCCCCCGGCGGCTTGGAGCGGACGGCCGCGACCAGCGCGTCGGCGCTGCCGATGACCCGGTCGTCGACCTTGGTCACGACGACCCCGCTCGGCAGGCCGGCCTTGTCGGCCGCACCGCCCGCGGTGACCTCGACGATCTTCGCGCCGTGCGCGGCGGCGTCGTTGCCGACCTGCACGCCGAGCGAGGCGTGTGAGGCGTTGCCGCTCTGGATCAGCTCGTCGGCGATGCGCTTGGCCTGGTCGATCGGGATCGCGAACCCGAGCCCGATGGACCCGCTCTGCGCGTCGGCCGAGTCACCGCCGAGGGTGGCGATCGCCGAGTTCACGCCGACCAGTTCGCCGTTCATGTTGACCAGCGCGCCGCCCGAGTTGCCGGGGTTGATCGCGGCGTCGGTCTGGATCGCGTCGAGCACGGTGTTCTGGTTGCGGATGTCTCCGCCCGCGGCGACCGGCCGGTTCAGCGCGCTGATGATGCCGGTGGTGACGGTGCCCTCGAGCCCGAGGGGCGAGCCGATCGCGACGACGTCCTGGCCGACCTTGAGGTCGGCCGACGAGCCGATGGTGATCGGGGTGAGGTCGGTGATGTTGTCGGCCTTGACCACCGCGATGTCGCTGCTCGGATCGGTGCCGATGATCGAGAACTTGGCCGTGCGGCCGTCGGCGAAGGTGACCGTGGTGTCACCGCCCTTGCCGCCCGCGACCACGTGGTTGTTGGTCAGGATCAGCCCGTCGGACGACAGGATGATGCCCGAGCCCTCCTCGGACGCCCGGCCCATGTCGGTCTCCAGCTTGACGACGCTGGGCACGACCTTGGCCGCGACCTGCTCGACGGATCCCGCGGGCAGGCTGGCGGCGGGCACGCTCGGCGCCGCGGTGATCTGGGTTCCGCCCGGGACGGTGTCCGGCTTGGCCATCAGCGCGACACCGCCGCCGATACCCGCCGACACGACCGCGATGGCCAAAGCGCCGACGGTCAGCGCGCCTGCGCGCGAACGCTTCTGCGGGCGCGGCGGCTGCTGCGGGGGACGCTGCTGGTGGGGCTGCTGTGGCGCGCCGCGGTAGGGGTCGTAGGGCTGATGCTGGCGGTAGGCCTGCTGCGCGTTCTGCTGTTGGGTCGCATAGCGCCAGTCGTAGGGCTGCTGCTGCTGATACCCGGTGTGCCCGTGCTGCCCGTGCGGTTGGGTGTATGCCGCTGTGCGGTCATCGCCCGGCCGCCGGCCGTGGTGAGGCGGCGGCGGTGTGTACCTCGGGTGGTTCGTCATGTCGCTACGGGCTCTTTCCTTGTTTTCGAGAGATCGGGCAACTTCCGACACTTCTACAACGAAGCTCCGCGTCTTCACGGTGCCCGGACGGGCTGAGAATCCACTTAGAGATTGTTCGGCAGTCCGCACGTCTTCGCAGCGCGGTCGTCCTCGACCGTCTACCCATTGTCCGCGCTGGCCACCGGTTGCGCGTCGACATCCGTGGGCCGTGTCGCCGCGATGGGCCGACCGGGAAGCAGCACGTAGAACGAGGTGCCCGGCGGCTGGCCGCCGCGCACGGTCTCCTCGACCCGCAGCGCGCCGCCGTGCTTGAGCACCACCTGCTTGACGATGGCCAACCCGAGCCCCGATCCCGGCATGGCGCGCGCCGCGGTGGACCGGAAAAACCGCTCGAACACCAGCTGGCGTTCGTGCGGCGGAATGCCGGGGCCGTGGTCGGAGACGATGAGCTCGGCGTGCACGGGATCGGTCTGGGTGAGGCGGACTCCGACGCGCCCGTTGGGCGGACTCCACTTGGCGGCGTTGTCGAGGAGGTTGAGCACGGCCCGCGACAATCCCGCCGCGTCGCCGTACACCTGCCACGGGACGACGTTGACGTCGAATTCGATGTCGTTGCGGCGCCGTCGAACACGCTCGAGGCAGCGGTCGATGATCTCGGACATGTCCACGGGTTCGTGGACGACGCCGCCCGCCTCGTCGCGGGTGAGGTCGACGAGATCGCCGACGAGCGTCGACAACTCCTCGATCTGGGCGATGACGTCGGCCCGCAGTTCGGCCATCTCCTCTTCGGGGATCCGCGGCGCGCCGGGCTGCTGCGAGGCCATCAGCAGTTCGACGTTGGTGCGCAGCGACGTCAGCGGGGTGCGCAACTCGTGGCCGGCGTCGGTCACCAGTCTGGCCTGGCGTTCGCGCGATTCCGCCAACCCGCGCAGCATCATGTTGAAAGCCTGTGTGAGACGGGCGAGTTCGTCACTGCCCACCACGGGGATGGGACGCAGATCGTCGGTGCGGGCCACCCGTTCGGCGGCCTCGGTTAATCGGGCGACGGGTCGCAGCCCGGCGCGTGCCACCATGCCGCCTGCGAACGCGGCGATCGCCACCCCGATACCGCCGACGATGAGCAGAACGGTGCCGAGCCGTTTGAGCACCTTGCTGGTGGGGGCCAGGCTCTTGGAGATCAGCAGCGAGCTGCCGTTGTTGAGGTGAACCGCCAGCACGCGCTGATGGTTGGCCGTCCGCAGCGACAGCAGAAGCTGGCCGGACATCACGTCCTTCTCCTGCTTGCCGATCGGCAGCGTCTGGCCTTCCTGGTTGGCCGTGTAGATCGAGCGGCCGGGGTTCACCAGCATCGCGTTGACGTCGGAGTAGGCGGTGCCCTCAATGGCCTTGCCGGGATCGGCTGCCAGAGAACCGCTTTCGATCAGCAGGCGGGCGCGACTGTGCAGCTGGTTGTCGATGTCGTCGTAGAGCGCGCGGGAGACGACGACGTAGACGGCGAGCGCCATCAGCACGACGACCATCGCGACCATCGACATCGCGAGCAGCATCACCCGCCAGCGCAGTGACAGCGAGCTGGGTTCGGGAAGCGAGCTGGGCCGGAAGGGAAGTGGGCGCAAACCAGCCATCAGACCTGTCGGCTTTTCGTGCACGCACTCATCACGGTGGCGTCTCGCGCAGCACGTAACCCACCCCGCGAACGGTGTGGATCAGCCGCGGCTCACCCTCTGCTTCCGTCTTACGACGTAGGTAACCGACATAGACCTCGAGGGCGTTGCCCGACGTCGGGAAGTCGAAGCCCCACACTTCCTCGAGGATGCGGCTGCGGGTGAGCACGCGCCTGGGGTTGGCGATCAGCATTTCCAAGAGCGCGAATTCGGTACGGGTCAGGCTGATCTGACGCGTTCCGCGGGTGACCTCTCGGGTCACGGGGTCCAGGCTCAGGTCCGCGAACGTCATCGCGGGCGACTCGCCGCTGTCGTCGGGGGTGGTGCGACGCAGTAGCGCGCGCATGCGCGCAAGCAGTTCCTCCAACGCGAACGGCTTGGGCAGATAGTCGTCAGCGCCGGCGTCGAGACCCGCGACGCGCTCGGACACCGAGTCGCGTGCGGTGAGAACGAGTATCGGCAGATCGTCTCCGGTGCTGCGGAGTTGACGGCACACCTCGAGGCCGTCGAGTTTCGGCATCATCACGTCGAGCACCAGGGCATCGGGCCGATCGCTCGCAATCACGTCGAGCGCTTCGAGCCCGTCCTGAGCCAGGGCGACGGAATAGCCGTTGAAGGACAGCGAGCGACGAAGGGATTCGCGCACAGCACGGTCGTCGTCAACGACAAGGATTCGCACGGCCACCAGTGTTAACCCATCGCCTGAGAGTGGCCTGAGAGGCGCGCCGGACCGCGCCTTGGCTAACGGCGGTCGAGGTCGATCAAGCCGAGGCGGGCCGCCTTGAGCAGGCGACGCGGCACCTTGTGCTGCTGACCGGCAACCGTGACCCCGACGAGTTCGGTGCGCTTGGCCTTCCACTGCGAGCGGCGGCTACGGGTGTTCGAGCGCGACATCCGGCGCTTGGGCACAGCCATGGGTAAAAGCTCCTCTTGAGGGGGTCTGCCACGCGGTGTTCGGCGTCGGCAATTGCCTATCAGGATAGCTGCCGGTCAGGTGTACTCCCAAACCGTACGCAGCACCCGTCCGACGGCGTCACCCGCAGGAAGACGCGGCCGCCATCCGCCACGCGCGCAATTCGGCGAAAATGTGTTGCTACAACTCAAGCTCCGCCCGCGCGAATTTGACTGTGCAAAGACCGTCTTTTTCTCGAATGTAAATTTGCTGGCTTTCGGACCCTTTGCCCCATTCACGCGTGCTATACCACTAAGAGCAGGTTTGAGCCTGTTCAGAGGCGCTTTCACGGCGTCGACGGAGGGGGCCGGTCTAAGGTCAGATCCTGACACTAGGTCGCTATGCCCGGTCGGCATCCCATCCTCAACACGCGGTGCGATAGCGGGTCCGTTCGGCTCAGAGCTTTGCTACCGCGCATTTTCCATACGTGGATCGAGAGGACGACACGATGAAGACACTCATTGCACTCGCATTCGGCGCGCTGGCAGCGGTCGCGGCCCCGCTCATCGCCGCTGCGCCGGCGTCCGCCGACGGAGTCGCATGCAGCAACGCCTGCGTCATGGACGACAACGGCTACCAGGACATGGAGCCCTACTCGTACGACCCGAGTTGGCCGTCCCCCGACCACATCGGCGTCCTCGTGGGCACGTCCGACTAGTTATATAGCCCTCTTGCGCAACGACTCCGACGGCGACGGTCAGGCGTAGTCCCAGACCGTGCACAACACGACGCCGTCGACGGTCCAGATCGTCGAGTCGATGGGCTGGATGCACTCCGCCTCGTTCGACGCCCACTGCACGACCCGCTCGTCGCGGAACCCGCTGTCACATGGCACGGGACGCAGGTTGCGCAGCTGGTCGACGTCGATGTCGATCTGCGGGACGTCGATGCAGGTCCCGGGCGGGTACTCCGACGAAAGACCGTAGTAGCCGAAGTAGCCCGGCTCATCTGCGGCGGCAGGAGCGGCGAGCGCCAGGCCCAACGCGCAGGAGGCGACGGCGCCCGCGATCACGCGACGAATCGTCATGAATGCAAATTGTTGCCGGAGTGGCCGCCGCGCGCAGCAAAACGCTGGTTATCGACGACGCCGGAGTCCGGTCAGCCTTCGCGCGTGGGAGGGAGAGCCGGGTTCGTGCCGCGGATTCTCGCGATCGAAATCGCGCAACAGGCCGTCGATTCTGTGGCCCTCGGTGCGGAATCTGCGCACGAGCCAGAGCGCAACCGTGACCACCACCACGGCCAGCACGACCCAAGCAAGCCAGTTCATACGCACCCCTTTAGCTGAGCGTAGCCTCCGAACTGTGCGATTTCGGTGCGAATACCCAGGTTGAGCGCCGATCAATCTCCCGCACAGCCTGCAGTCGGGGTGCCTTGACGGCGGACCGGTGGTACCGGCTAACCTACCGGTTGGTTGGCACGCTCATCGATGAGGAGGATGCGTGACGTCTGCGGACGCGAGAAGCAATCCAGGCTTGGCTCCGGTGCGCGTCGGCAACTGCTCGGGCTTTTACGGCGACCGTCATGCGGCCATGCGCCAGATGTTGACCGGTGGCGACCTCGACTACATCACCGGCGACTATCTCGCCGAGCTGACGATGTTGATCCTCGCCCGCGATCGCGCCAAGTCCCCTGACCGCGGCTACGCCAAGACCTTCCTCACCCAACTCGAGGAGTGCCTCGGCACCGCGCTCGATCACGGCGTGCGGATCGTCGCGAACGCGGGCGGGCTCAACCCGGCCGGCCTCGCGACGGCGGTGCGGGCGTTGGCCGAGCGTCTCGGCCTGCAGGCGAAGGTCGCGCACGTCGAAGGCGACGACCTCGTGGCGCGCGCGGACGAACTCGGCTTCGGGACACCGCTGGCCGCCAACGCCTATCTCGGCGCGTGGGGCATCGTCGACTGTCTCAACGCCGGCGCCGACGTCGTCGTCACCGGACGGGTCACCGACGCCTCGGTCATCGTCGGCCCGGCGGCCGCGCACTTCGGTTGGGCCCGCGACGATTACGACCGCCTTGCCGGTGCGGTGGCCGCGGGCCACGTCATCGAGTGCGGGGTACAGGCGACGGGCGGCAACTTCGCGTTCTTCACCGAGGTGCCCGACCTTGTGCATCCGGGGTTTCCGCTCGCCGAGATCTACGACAGCGGCGCCTCCGTCATCACCAAGCACGCCGGGACCGGCGGCGTGGTCAGCGTCGACACGGTGACGGCACAGCTGCTCTACGAGATCACCGGCGCGCGGTACGCGAATCCCGACGTGACGCTGCGGATGGACAGCATCGAGCTGTCGCCCGACGGCGCCGACCGCGTGCGCATCGACGGTGTGCACGGTGAACCGCCGCCGCCGACGCTGAAGGTGTCGCTCAACAGCATCGGCGGCTTCCGCAACGCGATGACGTTCGTGCTGACCGGTCTCGACATCGACGCCAAAGCCGATCTCGTGCGCAGGCAGCTGGAATCCGCGTTGACGGTCAAACCCGCCGAGCTGGAGTGGCGGCTGGCCCGCACCGACCACCCCGACGCCGACACCGAGGAAGCGGCCAGCGCGCTGCTGCACTGCGTGGTCCGCGATCCCGACCCTGCAAACGTCGGCCGCAAATTCTCCTCTGCCGCAGTCGAATTGGCGCTCGCCAGCTATCCGGGCTTCACCACGACCGCGCCCCCCGGCGACGGCCAGGTGTACGGCGTGTTCACACCGGGCTACGTCGACGCGGGCACGGTGCCCCACGTCGCGGTGCACGCCGACGGCACCCGCGTCGACATTCCCGCCGCAGCCGAGACGAAGCTACTGGAGGCCGTCGCGCCGTTCGCGTTGCCCGAACCGCTGCCGTTCGAGGACACCCAGCGCGTCCCACTCGGTCGCATCGCGGGCGCCCGCAGCGGGGACAAGGGCGGCAACGCCAATGTCGGACTCTGGGTCCGCACGACGAACGAGTGGCGCTGGCTCGCCAACACGCTCACCGTCGACAAACTGCGCGAGTTGCTCCCCGAGACAGCCGATCTCGAGGTCACCCGTCATCTGCTGCCCAACCTGCGGGCGGTCAACTTCGTCATCGAAGGCATCCTCGGCAAGGGGGTGGCCTACCAGGCGCGCTTCGACCCACAGGCCAAAGGCCTAGGCGAGTGGCTGCGCAGCCGTTACATCGACATCCCGGAGAGTCTCCTGACATGAACAGCATCTGGCACAGCCCCGAGCGCGAGCAGCTGCGAAAGACGGTGCGCGCCTTCGCCGAACGCGAGGTGCTGCCCAACGTGGAGGAGTGGGAGCGCGAGGGCATGCTGCCGCGCGAGCTGCACGTCAAGGCCGGCGAGGCGGGCCTGCTCGGCGCCGGGTTCCCCGAAGCGGTCGGCGGTGGCGGCGGCGACGGCGCAGACGCGCTGATCATCTGCGAGGAGATGCACTACTCCGGTGCGCCGGGCGGTGTGTTCGCGTCGCTGTTCACCTGCGGCATCGCGGTCCCCCACATGATCGCGTCCGGCGACGAACGGTTTATCGACACATACGTGCGGCCGACGCTGCGCGGCGAGAAGATCGGCTCGCTGGCGATCACCGAACCCGGCGGCGGCTCCGACGTCGGCCACCTCACCACCAAGGCCACCCGCGACGGGGACGACTACATCATCAACGGCGCCAAGACCTACATCACCTCCGGCGTACGCGCCGACTTCGTCGTCACCGCCTCCCGCACCGGCGGCCCCGGCGCGGCGGGGGTCTCGCTGATCGTCGTCGACAAGGGCACCCCCGGTTTCGAGGTGACCCGCAAGCTCGACAAGATGGGCTGGCGGTCGTCCGACACCGCCGAACTGTCCTACACCGACGTCCGGGTGCCCGCCGCCAACCTGATCGGGGCCGAGAACTCCGGGTTCTTCCAGATCGCTGCCGCCTTCGTCTCCGAACGGGTGGGCCTTGCCGCGCAGGCCTACGCCAGCGCACAGCGCTGCCTGGACCTGACCGTCGAATGGTGTCGCAACCGCGAGACGTTCGGGAAGCCCTTGATTGCACGGCAATCGGTGCAGAACACGCTGTCGGAGATGGCCCGCCGCGTCGACGTCGCCCGCGTCTACACCCGCATGATCGTCGAGCGCCAGTTGGCGGGTGAGACGAACCTGATCACCGAGGTGTGCTTCGCGAAGAACACCGCCGTCGAGGCAGGCGAATGGGTCGCCAACCAGGCTGTGCAGCTGTTCGGCGGTATGGGATACATGGCCGAGTCCGAGGTCGAGCGCCAGTACCGCGACATGCGGATCCTCGGGATCGGCGGCGGCACAACGGAAATCCTCACCTCGCTGGCCGCCAAGACGCTGGGATACCAGTCATGACGACGTTGACGTCGACGCTCGACCCCCGCTCGCCCGGCTACGCCGAGGCGGCCGAGGCGATGACGACCAAGCTCGCCGAACTCGACGCCGAACACGCCAAGGCGCTGGCCGGCGGCGGCGAGAAGTACGTCAAGCGCCACCACGACCGCGGCAAGATGACCGCGCGTGAACGCATCGAGATGCTCGTCGACGCCGACTCCCCCTTCCTGGAACTGAGCCCGCTCGCGGCCTACGGCACCGACTTCCAGATCGGGGCCAGTGTGGTCACGGGCATCGGCGCCGTCGAGGGTGTGGAGTGCATGCTGGTGGCGCACGATCCGACGGTCAAGGGCGGCACGACCAACCCGTGGACGTTGAAGAAGATGTTGCGGGCCAACCAGATCGCGTTCGAGAACCGCCTACCCGTGGTGTCGCTCGTGGAGTCGGGCGGCGCCGACCTGCCGACCCAGAAGTTGATCTTCATCCCCGGCGGACAGGGCTTCCGCGACCTGACGCGGCTGTCCGCGGCGGGCATCCCGACCATCGCGCTGGTGTTCGGCAACTCGACCGCGGGCGGTG
>DATEIG010000489.1:0-9688 GCA_035279185.1 Mycobacterium sp. | reverse complement strand
GGCCCGCGGATCTGGTGGCCCGCGCTGCGCGACACCGACTACGGTTCTACCGGTGGAACGACACATGGTCGACACCGCGCTGGGGCGGTTGGCGGTACAGGTCGGCGGTAGCGGCGAGGCCATGATGTTCTGGCCCAGCCTTCTGATGACCGGCGACATGTGGACCGCCCAGGCCGAGCACTTCGCCGACCGGTGCCGCGTCATCCTCGTCGACCCGCCGGGTCACGGCGGAAGCCAGAAACTGTCGTCGATGTTCTCCTTCGCCGACTGCGCCGCCACGATCGTCGACATCCTCGACGCGCTCGGCGAACCGCGGACGCACGTCGTCGGCAACTCCTGGGGCGGCATGATCGGCGGCACGTTCGCCGCGCTGCACCCCGACAGGATCGGGCGTGCCGTGCTGATGAACGCGACCGCATCGGCGGCAGGCGCGCGACAGAAGTTCGAGTACGGGTTGCTGCTGCGGATGGCCAGGCTGCTCGGCGGCGTGCGGCCGCCGCTGACCCGGTCGGTGCTCAAGGCGTTCCTCGGGCCGACGACGTTCGCCACCCGGCCCGAGGTCGTCGCGTTCGTGACGAACACCGTGGGTGATGTCGACATCCGGTCCGCGTCGTGGGCGGTGCGCAGTGTCGTGCCCGCCCGGCCCGATCAGCGTTCGCTCTTCGCGAAAATCTCGACGCCGGTACTCGTCGTCGCGGGCGCCGAGGACGCGACGTTCCCCGTGCCCGAGACGCTGGCAATGGCCGAGGCCATCCCGAACGCCGCGGTCGCGGTGCTCGACGGCGTCGCGCATCTGGCGGGGCTGGAGAACCCACAGTTGGTGAACAAGCTGATCGATGACTTCGTTTTCCGCGAGTAGCGTCGAACCATGGCTCACCCCGACGCCGCCCCGGCCGAACTACCCCCGCTGCACATGCGCCGCGACGCGTTCAGCCCGACCGCGGAGCTCCGCGAGATCCGGGAAACCGAAGGCGTGCGTGAATTCACCAGCGCCTTCGGCACGCAGGTGTTCCTGATCACCCGCCACGACGACATCAAGGCCGTTCTCTCCGACCACGAACGGTTCTCCAACGCACGTCCGCCCGGCTTCGCGGTGCAGGGCATACCGCAGCCCACCGAAGAGGAAGAGGCCACCGCGCGGGCAGGCAACCTGCTCGGCCTCGACCCGCCCGAGCATTCGCGGCTGCGGCGCATGCTGACCCCCGAATTCACCATCCGGCGGATGAAGAGACTCGAACCGCGCATCGTCGAAATCGTCGATGCGCAGCTGGACGCGATGGAAAACGCCGGTCCGCCAACGGATCTGGTGGAGCACTTCGCGCTGCCGATCCCGTCGCTGGTGATCTGCGAGCTGCTCGGCGTGCCGTATGACGACCGCGAGGACTTCCAGCGCCGCAGCGTCAAGCAGCTGGACCTGTCGATCCCGATACCGGAGCGGCTCGACCTGCAGCGGCAGGCTCGCGCCTACATGACGACGCTCGTCGCCCGTGCCCGCACACACCCGGGCGACGACATCCTGGGCATGCTGGTGCGCGAGCACGGTGACGAGCTCACCGACAACGAACTGGTCGGCATCGCCGGACTGCTGCTGCTCGCAGGCCACGAAACCACGTCGAACATGCTGGGGCTGGGCACCCTTGCGCTGCTGCGCCACCCCGAGCAGCTGGCCGCCGTACGCGACGACCCCGACGCCGTCGGCCCCGCGATCGAGGAGCTGCTGCGCTGGTTGTCCATCGTGCAGACCGCGATCCCCCGCATCACCACGACCGACGTCGAGGTCGCAGGCGTGACCATTCCGGCGGGCAGGCTGGTCTTCCCGTCGATGCCCGCAGGCAACCGCGACGCCCACTTCATCGACTCACCGGACGTCCTCGACATCGGCCGCGGCGCCCCGGGTCATCTCGCGTTCGGCCACGGTGTGCATCACTGCCTCGGCGCTCCGCTGGCGCGGATGGAGATGCGGATCGCATTCCCCGCGCTGCTGCGGCGGTTCCCGAATCTTGCTCTCGCCGAGGACTTCTCCGACGTGGCGTTCCGGAGCTGGAACTTCATCTACGGGCTGAAGTCGTTGGAGGTGAGCTGGTGAAGATCACAGCCGATCGCGAGGTCTGCATCCAGGCGGGCAACTGTGTGATGGTCGCGGACAGCCTCTTCGACCAGGACGACGACGGCATCGTGGTGGTGCTCGTCGACGAGGTGCCCGCGGGCGAGGAGGACAGGGCGCGCGACGCCGTCAAGCTCTGCCCGTCGCAGGCGCTGTCGATCGCCGATTAGTCGTCGCGGTCGAGGTCGATGACCCCCGCGCGCGTCAGCAGCAGGACACTGACCACCAACACCCAGATCGGGAAGGCCAGCGTCAGCCACATCGTCACGTCGCTGGCCACGATGAGGCCAAGCGCCACAGCGTAAGTCACGATGACCAGCCAGCGCGGCATCAGGCCGGTCTTCAGCCAGATCGTCGCCAGCGAGATCATGAACACCGCAGCCATCCGCAGCGCGTAAGTCTTGGAGATCGCCAGCAGCACCATCTGACCGAAGGTGGCGACTTCGCTGTGCGCAGCCGACCCGAAGTTGCTGATGCCCTCCAGGCCTTCGCCGATGCCGACGGACACGAACATCATCGCGAGGAACAGCAGGCCGCTGCCGATGAACACCGTCGAGAAGAACTTGTCCTCGAAGCCGCCGAACCCGTCGCGGACCACACCGATGAACCACAGGAACGCGATGCCGGCGAACGGCATGATGACCGCCGCCGTCCGCAGATGGGTGTTGCCGACGAGCAACCACTGCGAGCCGGGTTCAGCGCCCTCGGGCAACGAGATGCGGACGAGCACCAGCACGGTGCCGAACAGCAAGGCGAAGAGCACGCCCGCTGCGGCGGCGGCGCGCGGCGTCGTGAGCGGGTGCGGCCGAGCGGCTTTCACGGCTGCCCTGCCAGCAGTCGGATCATCAGGCCGTTGGCCTCGGCCAGCAGGTTGCCGTCGGGATCGTGCAGTTCGGCGTTGACGAACGCCTTGCGACCCTCGACCTCGCGGACCCACCCGCGCATCGACAGCGGTGTGTCGATCGGCGTCACCTTCCGGTAGTCGACATGCAGGAAGCCGGTGCGGCTGATCGGCCTGCCGGAGGCGTGGATGACCATGCCGAACATCGAGTCGAACATCAGCGGCAGCACGCCACCGTGTACGGCGTAGTTGCCGCCGACGTGGTAGCGGCTGAACTGCACGGTCAACTCGACACCTTCTGCATCGAACTTCGTCACCGCGTATGGCGGCATCAACAGGCTGCCAGAGCCGGGCAGGTCGGGGACGCGATTGGCGGGACCGACCCCTTCCGGCGCCTCGAACGGGCCGAGCAGTGTCACGAGCGCTTCCGCGTGGTCGGCGGCCCTGTCCCACGTGTCGGCGTCCGGGTCGGCGCTTACTGCGAGATCCTGCGCGCGGCGCATCGCCGTCAGGAAGCGCGCGAAGCCGGGGCCCGGCTGCGCGACCTGGAAGTTCGGGAAGCCCCCGTGCTTGTCGTACTCCGGGTCGACGAGCCTGGGATCTTTTCCCTCTTCGCTCCTCGCGCCCGCGGACGTCACCGGGGCGCCAGGATGTCGCGCCGCACGATCGTCTGATCGCGGCCGGGTCCGACACCGATGCACGAGATATGCGCTCCCGCAAGCTCTTCGAGCCGCAATACGTAGTCACGGGCCTTCGCGGGCAGGTCGTCGAACTCGCGGGCCCCGGAGATGTCCTCCCACCATCCGGGCATCTCCTCGTAGATCGGCTCGGCGTGCCCGATCTCGCTCTGCGTCATCGGCATGTCGTCGGTGCGCTTGCCGTTGACGGTGTACCCGACGCAGATCGGCACCGTCTCGAGACTGGACAGCACGTCGAGCTTGGTCAGGAAGAAATCGGTGATGCCGTTGACGCGGGTGGCGTAGCGCGCGATCACCGCGTCGAACCAGCCGCAGCGGCGACGTCGTCCCGTCGTCACGCCGAACTCGCCGCCCGTCTTCGACAGGTACTCGCCCATCTCGTCGAACAGCTCCGTCGGGAACGGGCCGGAGCCGACCCGCGTCGTGTACGCCTTGAGGATTCCCAGCACCGTGGTGATGCGCGTCGGACCGATGCCCGAGCCGACGGCGGCACCCCCCGCGGTCGGATTCGACGATGTGACAAAGGGATACGTGCCGTGGTCGACGTCGAGCAGGGTGCCCTGCGAGCCCTCGAGGAGGACGGTCTCACCGTCGTCGAGCGCGACGTTGAGCAGTCGGCGGGCATCGGCGACACGATGCCGGAAGCCCTCGGCCTGGGTGAGCAGGTTCTCCAGCACCTCTTCGGGCACCAACGCCTTGCGGTTGTAGATCTTCACCAGCACCTGGTTCTTGAAATCCAGTGCCGCCTCGATCTTCTGGGCCAGCGCCGCCTCGTCGAGCACATCGGCGACCCGGATCCCGATGCGGGCGATCTTGTCCTGGTAGCACGGGCCGATGCCGCGGCCGGTGGTGCCGATCTTCTTGCTGCCCGCATACCGCTCGGTGACCTTGTCGATCGCGACGTGGTAGGGCATCAGCAGGTGCGCGTCGGCGGAGATCAGCAGCCGTTCGGTGTCGACGCCGCGGTCCTCGAGGCCCTTGAGTTCGTCGAGCAGCACGCCGGGGTCGACGACGACGCCGTTGCCGATCACATTGGTGACACCCGGCGTGAGAATGCCCGACGGGATGAGGTGCAGCGCGAAGTTCTCGCCCGTCGGCAGTACCACGGTGTGGCCGGCGTTGTTGCCCCCCTGGTACCGCACGACCCACTGAACGCGGCCACCGAGTAGATCGGTGGCCTTCCCCTTGCCCTCGTCACCCCATTGAGCGCCGATGAGCACGATTGCCGGCATGGCGTTTCTCCCGCTTAAAGTGTTTCAGCCGGTGAGCCACTGTATCCGACCCGGGCCCAGCGGGACCGTTAGGCGCTACGGCCGTCTCTTTCGCGTTGAGACTGCGCTCAGGGTGCAGATGTGCGAGTAGAGGACGCCATCACCGCAGTCTCAACAGGAGGGAGTCGCCGTGAACACCACCGACGTCGCGGTGCTGCTGTTCGGCGGCCGTCGCCCGCCGCGGCCGCTCGACGGCCTCGCGGTGCACACGGTGGAGGGGCGCGAGGACATCGACGCGGCGGCGGGCGGTTGCCGACGCCTGATCGTCGTCGGCGCCGACGCGGACCTGGCGTCGGTGCTGACCCGGCTGCTGCGGACCGAGCGCCTCGACGTCGAGGTCGGCCACGCGACCGGATGGTGGAGCGCGCGGCGGGCAGTGCGCGGCGCCGCTCGGCGCGTGCCGCTGATCCGCGACGACACCGGCCACGTCATCGTCGGCGCCGCGGAGTGGCGCGGACCCGACGGCGCACCGCTGCACGGCGAGGCGGTCGTCGACGACACCGTGCTGTTCGACGGCGAGGTCGCCGGTGTCCGCATCGAACCGACCCACGCCGTGCCGGGGCTGCGGGCGTGCGTCATTCGCCCGGGCAGACGGGCGTGGGTGGCCGGCAGGGCCGCCCAAATCGGCACGTCAGGGGCGGTTGTCGTGCGCGATGCTGAGCAATCGCCAAAAATCGTTCGCCGATCTACTTTTTATCGCCACACGCAGGGCTGGCTCCTGGTGAGATAGCCCGGTGCGAATCATCGTGACGGGCGGCAACAGCGGGGTCGGCAAGGAGACCGCGACGGCGTTGGCCGCGGCGGGCCACAGCGTGCTGATCGCCGCGCGCGACATCCCGAAGGCGGAGCGGGCGGCGGCGGCCATGCCGGGCGACGTCGAGGTGGCCCATCTCGACCTGGCCGACCTGACCAGCGTGCGCAAGTTCGCCGACTCGGTCGACGGCGTCGACGTGTTGGTGAACAACGCGGGCGTGCTCGGTCTGCCGCTGTCGCGCACCGCCGACGGGTTCGAGACCCACATGGGCACCAACTACCTCGGCCACTTCGCGTTGACCTGCCTGCTCGGCGACCGGATCACCGACCGGGTCGTCTCCGTCACGAGCATGAACCACATGTTCAGCCGCCTGCACCTCGACGACCTGAACTGGCACACGCGCCCGTATTCGAAGTGGGCCGCCTACGGACAGTCCAAGCTCGCGGTGATGCTGTTCACCGACGAACTGGCCCGCCGGGGCGTCCGCGCGATCGCGGTGGATCCCGGCGGCGCCGACACCAACATCGTGCGCTACAGCGGCGGGTTCCTCGCGTGGTCGTCGAAGCAGCCGTTCTTCAAGAACTTCCCGCAGAGCGCGAAGACCGCGTCGCGCTCGACCGTCATGGGCGTCACCGACGACGTCCCGGCGGGGACGTACCTGTGTCCCGTCTTCAAGCAGTTCGGCAAGCCCCGGGTCACCAAGCCGCTCAAGAAGGCCCGCGACCCGCAGACCGCCCGAGCGCTCTGGAAACTCTCGGCCGAGCTGACGGAGTGCGACTGGCCGGTACGTTCGTGACGTGACCATCCGTCCGGCGCACCAATCGGTGCGACCAAGCCCGGTGTTCCTGCTCGTCGTCGCCGTCACCGCGGCAGGCGCCGTGCTGGCCTGGCTTGCCCAGTCCTCGCGCACCCCGATGGCCTACGTCGGGGTGTTCATCTTCGTCATCGCCGGGTGGATCGTCTCCCTGTGCTTCCACGAATTCGGCCACGCGTTCACCGCGTGGCGGTACGGCGACCATGACGTGGCGGTCCGCGGCTACCTCACGCTCAACCCGTTCAAGTACGCCAATCCGCTTCTGTCGCTTGTTCTTCCGGTGCTGATCACGTTGATCGGCGGCATCGGGCTGCCCGGCGGTGCGGTGTGGGTGCGGACGTCGTTCATGACGGACAGGCAGAAGACGATCGTCAGCCTCGCCGGGCCGTTCATGAACGTGGTGCTCGCCGTGATCCTGCTGGTGGCGACGCGGCTGTTCTTCGATCCGGCGCACGCCGTGTTCTGGGCAGCCGTCGCGTTCCTGGGCTTCCTGCAGATCACCGGCGCATTGCTCAACCTGCTGCCCATCCCGGGGCTCGACGGCTACGGCGCGCTCGAGCCGCACCTGAGCCCGGAGACCCGCCGCGCACTCGAGCCCGCCAAACAGTGGGCCTTCTTCGTCTTCCTCCTACTGTTCGTGTTCTCGCCGCTGAACCAGTACTTCTTCGCCGTGGTCGGGTGGTTCTTCGACCTGTCGGGGGTCAACAGCGACCTGATCGCGATCGGCTACAGCCTCACCCGCTTCTGGTCCGCCTGGATGTAGCGCCTTGCGACATATGCGTCTTTACGCATAGATTGACGGCATGGGTGCGGGCCACGACCACGGGGGCGCCGACACCCGTGTCAGCCGGATGCTCATCGCGGCGGGCATCCTGTCGGTCTTCTTCGTCATCGAGCTCACCACCGCGCTACTGATCAACTCGATCGCGCTGCTGGCCGACGCGGGCCACATGCTCACCGACCTGGTGGCCATGTTCATGGGTCTCACCGCGGTGCTGCTGGCCCGGCACGGGAATGCGTCGGCCAAGCGGACATACGGCTGGCACCGCGCCGAGGTGTTCACCGCGGTCGCGAACGCCGTGCTGCTGCTGTTCGTGGCCGGCTTCATTCTCTACGAGGCGGTCGAGCGGCTCGGGGACGCGCCGGACATCCCCGGCGTGCCGATGATCGTCGTCGCGCTCGCCGGCCTGATCGCCAACGCCGCCGTGGTGCTGCTGCTGCGCTCGCACTCCGAGAGCAGCCTCGCGGTCAAGGGCGCCTACATGGAGGTCGTCGCCGACACTGTCGGCAGCATCGGGGTGCTGATCGCGGGCATCGTCACGGTCACCACCCGGTGGCCGTACGCCGACGTGGTGGTCGCCGTCCTCGTCGCGCTCTGGGTGCTGCCGCGCGCGATCTCGCTGGCGCGGGCGGCGCTGCGCATCCTGAGTGAATCCTCACCGAGCCACATCGACGTCGAGGAGTTGCGGCGGGCGCTCTGCGGGCTCGACGGCGTCACCGAGGTGCACGATCTGCACGTGTGGACGCTGGTGCCGGGCAAGGACATGGTCACTGCGCACCTGACGTCCACGGCGAACTCGGCGAAGGTGCTCGACGACGCCAAGGCGCTGCTCGCCGAGCGCGGGCTCGAGCACGCGACCGTGCAGATCGAGACGCCCGACGCGGCGGGCGACTGCAACTGCGAGGCGAGCTGGTAACCCGTCGGGCGAGCCGACGATCAGACTCAGGCCAACCCGAGTTCGGCGCGGGCCGCCGGATCGCAGTCGTCGAGCAGATCGAGGCAGCGCGCGTGCTCGTCGGACTCCCCGATGGCGTCAGCGGCCTTGGCCAGCACGGCGACGCACCGCAGGAAACCCCGGTTCGGCTCGTGCGAGTACGGCACCGGCCCGAAGCCCTTCCACCCGTTGCGGCGCAGCTGATCCAGGCCCCGGTGATAGCCGGTGCGCGCGTAGGCGTAAGCGGTGATCACCTTCTCGTCGGCCAGGGCGTCCTCGGCAAGCGCGGCCCACGCCACCGACGCCGTGGGATGTGCGGCGGCCACGATCGCCGGATTCTCCCCCGCCTCGAGTTCCGTCTCGGCCGCACTGTCACCGGGAAGCCGGACCGGATCCGGTCCCAGAAGATCACCCATCCGCGTCATACGCCTATTGTGCCGTGGGGCATTTAAGCTCGAGAAGAGACACGTCGGCGAGCCGACAGAAGTCGAAAGCGATCGGCACGGGAGGACTGCTGCAGGGATGTCGAACCCATCAGGGCCCGACCGAGAGGACGCGGAGCAACCGGCAGGGCAGACCCAGCCGCCGCACGACGACCACGACGCACCGACCCAGGCCGCGCCGCTCGTCGAGGAGCATCCCACCGAGGTGATGGCCGTCGAGGACACCGGCACCGTCGACACCGGGCCGCCGACCGAGGAGGTCCCCGCCGAGCGCAAGTACACCGCGCCGTCCGGGATGGACTCGTCGGCGACGAGGTTCATCGAGCGGACGCCGGACCCCGCCACGGAGATCATCTCGACACCGACCGAACCGATCGGGTCGAACAAGCCGGTGCCGCCGCAGATGATCCCGCCGCGCGGCGACGTCCCCCCGCCCCCCGGCCGTCGACGCAGCTGGGGCTGGGTGATCGCGTTGATCCTGGTGATCGCCGCGCTCGCCGCCGTCGCGATCCTCGGCACTCTGCTGCTGACCAGGGGTGGCGATTCCACGGAGTCCCAGGAGGAGAAGGTCCGCTCGACGATCCAGAATTTCGACGTCGCGGTGCAGAAGGGCGATCTGGCCACGCTGCGGAGCATCACCTGCGGCACCACCCGCGACAGCTACGTCAAGTACGACGACAGGGCGTGGGCCGACACCCACGCCAGGGTCGCTGCGGCCAAGCAGTATCCCGTGGTGTCGAGCATCGACGAGATCGTCGTCAACGGCGATCACGCCGAGGCCAACGTGACGACGTTCATGGCCTACGCGCCGCAGACCCGCTCGACCCGCAGCTTCGACCTGCAGTTCCGCGACGACCAGTGGAAGATCTGCCAGGCGCCGACCGGCTAGTGCTGAATTGCCGGCTCAGCCGGCTAGGCGCTCACACTCTTACCCGCGCTGTGCAGGTCGTTGCAGGCCTCGCCGACCCGCTCCGACATCGCGGCCTCGGCCTTCTTCATGTAGCTGCGCGGATCGTAGACCTTCTTGTTGCCGACCTCGCCGTCGATC
>DATEIG010000488.1:0-3084 GCA_035279185.1 Mycobacterium sp. | reverse complement strand
GCATCGAGCGGCGCGTCACAGGTTGATTGCCGACACGCGCCGCGACCAGGTTCGTTGTCCCTACCGACAACCCCAAGGGGTCGCTCATAACGGCCCACACCCTAGCTCTGTTGCGGGCGGATACCGCTCAGACACTCCGCTCGCGGAGTTTCACAACGAGGACGTAGGGTATTGGCAGTGCCATGACTTCGTTGTGGCTGGCCGACCGGACAAACCGAGCAGCGCCGCCGAATCCTTTGCTGGAGGCCGACCGCGAGGCGGACGTCGTGGTGGTCGGGGCGGGGCTCACCGGACTGATCACGGCAGTGCTGTTGGCGCGTGCGGGCAGAAGCGTGCTCGTGCTCGAGGCGCTGACGCCGGGAGCAGGTGCGACAGGCAACACCACGGCGAAAATCAGCCTGCTGCAGGGCAGCAAGCTCTCGAAAATCCTTGCCAAGCACAATGTGAAGCGCGCCCAGCAGTACGTCGAGGGAAACCGTGAGGGCCAGGACTGGCTCATCGGACACTGCGAGGCGCACGGCATCTCGGTGCAGCGTGAGGATGCCTTCACCTACGCGCAGACCGAGCAGGGCATCTCGTCGGCGCGCGACGAACTGGACGCCTGTGAGGCGGCAGGCCTGCCGGTGGAATGGGTCGACGAGGCAGACGTTCCCTTCCCCTTCGCCGGCGGCGTTCGCCTTGCCGACCAGGGCCAGTTCGACCCCATGCCGTTGTTGGACAGCTTGATCGTCGAACTCGACGAGCGCGGCGGACGGCTGGCGCAAGGCGTTCGCGTGCAGAAGGTTTCGGGCGAGGGCGACAAGCTGGCCATACACGTGCGCACCTCCGACGGCGACGAGTTCGTCGTCAGAGGAAACCAATGTGTGCTCGCGACGGGCATTCCCATCCTCGACCGCGGCGGGTTCTTCGCCCGGCTCAAGCCGCAGCGGTCGTACTGCATGGCCTATCGCGTGCCGGGCGACATCACCAGCGGGATGTACCTCTCCGTCGACTCGCCCACCAGGTCGATCCGATACGCGCCGACCCCCGACGGTCAGCGCCTGATCGTCGGCGGCGCAGGACATCCCGTCGGTCATGAGCGGCATCCGGCGTCGTCGGTGCAGGAACTCGATGCGTGGGCCAAGGTGCATTACCCGGGTGCGATGCAGACGCATTACTGGTCGGCGCAGGACTACTCGCCGATCGACGAACTCCCCTACGTCGGGCCCATCCTGCCGGGCAACGACAAGATCTTCGTCGCAACGGGTTTCGACAAGTGGGGCATGACGAACGGAACGGCGGCGGCGCTGGCGTTGGCCAGTCGCATCCTCGGCGGCCGGATGGACTGGGCGGAGGCGTTCGCCAGCTGGAGCCCGCACGAACTCTCGGGCATTCCGAAGGCGGTGCAGATGAACGCGGAGGTCGGTCTGTACCTGGCACGGGGATGGATCACCCCGGTCACCCGCACGCTGAACCGCGACCCCGACGACGGCGGCGTCGTCAGTGGACCTCCGTGGCAACTCGAGGGCCGAAGCGTCGTGAACGGCGTCGAGCACCGCGTCTCGCCGGTGTGCCCGCACCTCGGTGGCATCGTGAACTGGAATGACGCCGACGAGTCCTGGGAGTGCCCGCTGCACGGTTCGAGGTTCGCGCCGG
This sequence comes from Mycobacterium sp., assembly GCA_035279185.1. GTDB lineage: Bacteria > Actinomycetota > Actinomycetes > Mycobacteriales > Mycobacteriaceae > Mycobacterium. The sequence continues at coordinate 1,449 of DATEIG010000488.1, read as the reverse complement.
ACGGCAAGCTGCTCGAAGGTCCTGCGACCCGGGATCTGACTGCCTCTCAGTAGTATCCCGCGCATGGGCGATATCGACGAGATCATGCGGGTGAAGTACCGGTACCTGCGAGCGTTGGACACCAAGCACTGGGACGAGTTCGCGGACACGCTCACCGAGGACATCGTCGGTGACTACGGAAGCTCGCTCGGGGAGGAGCACCACTTCACCGATCGCGACACGCTCGTCGAGTTCATGCGTACGTCGATGCCGGCCGGTGTGCTCACCGAGCATCGGGTGACGCACCCCGAGATCGACGTCGACGGTGACGAGGCCACCGGAATCTGGTACCTGCAGGACCGGGTCATCGTCCCGGAGTTCGACTTCATGCTCTACGGCGCCGCGTTCTACCACGACCGCTACCGGCGCACCGCTGACGGCTGGCGGATCAGCGCGACGGGCTACCAGCGCACATATGAGATCAACACATCCACCGAGTCCCTCACCAACTTCAAGGTGACACCCGGTGCGGCGCTGAACATCTAAGTCGTCTGGGTGACCGCGATCAGCGCGCCCGGTTGCAGCCAGCGCATGATCTCGACGAGCGTGCCGTCGTCGATGGCGACGCACCCGGCAGTCGGTCCGCCGTCGGTGGCGTGAAGGAAGAACGCGCCGCCGTTGCCCGGCACGCGTTGCTTGTTGACGCCCATCACCACGGCGTGCACGTACTGCGGGATGTCGAGGTTCTCCGTGCCGCTGGCCGGGTCGGTGTCGAACGGGCACTGCGCTTTTTGGCAGACCTGCATGGTGTTGTAGGTCGGGCTCTTCATGTCGCCGTCCCACCAGTGGTTGGAACCGACCTGCACATACTGCAGTCCGCCGCCGGGGTTCGGCGCCGTGCCGAAGGCGAAGTCGAGGGTGAAGATGCCCATGGGGGTCTTCGCCTGACCGTCGTGCGTCTGGGGCGCCATGCCGTTCGAGCCGACGAACGCGGGAATACCCACCCTGATCGGTTGCCATCCCGCGGCGGTGCGTTGGAAGACGTCGACCTTGGCTGACGAACCGCCGTCTCCCACAACGGAGATCACCTGCGTCGCGTTGCCGACCTTCGGTGCGAACCACGGCGTGTAGTCGGCCCGGCTCACCGGCGCGAGCACGAGAGACAACGTCGCGATCAGCACTGGCAGCCATCGGTGCACGCGCCCATGGTTGCACAGGATCAGGTCGCCGCCCGGTAGCTCGCCGCCGCAGAGGTTTGACAGTTCGCATCTGCGGCTAGGTTGGCGTCATGCGATTCCGACGGAAGCCCGAGGGGCTGCGGGGCCTGACCCAGATCGGTCAGGGCCTCGGCACCCTGGACCGCGAGGTCTTCGAGGCGGTCGCCGAGTCGCCGAGCCCGCTGCTCGACTCCACGATGCCGCGGCTGACGTGGGCCGCCGACCACTCCAAGCTGTGGTTCGCCATCGCGGC
>DATEIG010000487.1:0-2361 GCA_035279185.1 Mycobacterium sp. | reverse complement strand
GCGTGGACTTGCCTGCGCCGTTGGCGCCCACCAGCGCGACGACGCCGCCGGCGGGCACTCGGAACGACACGTCGTCGAGCAGCGGTGTGCCGTCGGGCAACGCGTACGACACCCGGGACACGTCCAGGTGGCCCATGGAAGAAGATTGTGCTTGCCGTTTTTCTGCGCCGCACCCGATTTTGCGCCGCGGCCGCGTTACTGCGGCTTCAGGAGCGGACGCAGATCGTCGAGTCGGTCGAATAGATGCCAGATATAGGACGACGACCCGTTCTCCCGATGGGCGTGCAGATCGGCCAGTTCCGGATCATTGCAATAGCTGTCGAAGGCTTCTCTGGAATCCCATTCGACCAGGATGAGCACGGTGCGCGGGTCGATGTCGCCGAGGACGGCCTCGCTGAACTGCCCGAGGGCGACGACGCGACCGCCGTGGCGGGCCACCTCTTGCGGCGATCGCTTCGAGTATGCGAGGTACTCGTCGCGGCTGGCGATGTCGAACAGGTTGAGCGCGTAGACCGTCACCGAAGCGCCGCCGTCAGCGCTGCGGGATTTCGATATTGGAGAACAGCACGCGCACACCGCCGGTCGACAACCGACCCATGGCTTCGAAGAACGCTCCGGCCTCCGGTGTCGTCACCGCTTCGCTGGCGCTGGCGTAGTCCGGGTAGTAGAGGTCAAGGGAGCGGTAAGCGGGTGTCGGACTGCCGTCTTCCTTCGGCCACACCTTGGACGCCTCGAAGCGAACGTAGCCGGGAATCTTGCGGGCGGCTTCCAATTGCTCTGCCTCGTATGCGGCTTCGAACGCATCCGGGTCAGTGGGATTGTCGTAGATGACGGTGATCTTGGTTTCAGACAACGGGTTCCCCTGCGTCGTTGGTGGGCGAAGTGAGTCGGCGGTGCGGCCCGTAGCGATTATGCATCGATTCTCGCGGTGCCGCCCCCGCTCCTGATTTCCCGGCCACCCGAAAATCGTGCGGGAGACAAGCCCGACTACCGTCGCGACACCGCAGGCTAGAACGTTGCGCTGTCGCGCGCCCTTTCGAGCGCGGCGATCAACGCATCGACTTCTGATCGTCGCTCGGCGGGAACGTTGAGCGAATAGAAGGTGCCCACGTTGACGATGACCTGAAGCAGTTGTTCCCTCTCGCTACCGAAGAGCTTCTTTCGCCGGCTGAACTCCTTCACCTGAGTCCCCGCATACTTGTCTGGGGGTTGCGTCCACGCGAGGTGTTGGTGCGCAGCTTCTCGACCCAGTTGCCGTCGACGACAATGCTTTCGCCGTCGATCCCATCGATCCGGAACATTCGGTGATCGTAGCGGGGCGACGGGGTCGACGGGTCAGCCATTCGGACAGCTCGTCGTCGGAAGGAAGAGCGACCAGCACCACCCCGGCGGAAGCGGCGGGGTCAGGTTCGGCGGCGGTGGCGGCGGTGCAGGCGGCACCTCGCCCTCGAAGATGTTGTGCTGCACGTTGCCCTGCCCGGGAGTGACGTACCAGTAGGTGTGGCAGACGCTTTCGTCCCACACCACGGGGTAGACGCGCTTGTTGCCGGTCTCCACCGGCGGATCTCCCGGGCACCAATGGCATGGTCCCGACGGGTTGTCTTCCGGGCAGCCGGGCCACGCCCCGCTCTGCGGCAGTGGAGCGAGGGGACGCGCCTCGGCGGTTCCGCTCGCGATCCCGACGCCGGCGATCGCGACACCTGCCGACAGCAGGGCCCCGGCGATCATTCGTTTGCGCTTGTCAGTGCTCATGTCGGCAAGTGAACAAGCGCCGGACCGCTACCGATCCCAACAATCAGGCGCCGGGCTCGTCCACCCTGGCCTGCCACCTCGCCCGGCGCTCGTCGTCGGTCTGCTCCCACCACGGCGGCGAGCCTCGCTCGCCGAGTGCGACCTTGGCCGCCTGAACACCTGCGCGTGCCGCCGACTCCCCCGCTGTTCCCATGGTGCGGCGTACCTCCCGACGCCATGCCATGAGGATGCGGGTCAGTTCCGCACGCCGTTCCTCGGGTATGGCGGGGTCGGTCGCGCGCCACCGGCGCCCGTCGATCACGACGTAATGTCCGTCGTCCGTCCTCTCCGGCTTCTTCACCCGCCGCTCGCAACGGCATCGATCGCGCGGTAGATGCGCTGTTCGCTGACGGGGCGCGGCGTGCCCAACTGCTGAGCCCACAGGCTGACGCGCAATTCCTCGATCTGCCAGGCGATGTCGCGGACCTCGGTGGACTGCCGTCGTGCAGTCGGAAGGGCGCGAACCAGTTCGTCGTAGGCGTCTTCGACCGCGTGCACCTGCTGCATGCGTTGGCGGTCGGCCTCGATCCCGTGAGGGAGCCGGTCCAGTCGCCGCTGAATCGCGGTCAG
>DATEIG010000486.1:0-2467 GCA_035279185.1 Mycobacterium sp. | reverse complement strand
GGGCGAACAGCCTCGCGACCCTCTTCGACCACAGGTACTGGTCCTCCAGGTAGATGAGTCGCCGCGCGCGACGCACCGCCTTCGAATAGCCGCGGGCGATACTGCGCTCGCCGTGCGGCGCGAAGTCGTACTGGAAGTGCGCGTCGGGATAGGTGCGCAGCACCTGGACGGAATGGGGCCCGCACGGCGGCGGATCAGCGGGCTGCTCGGGCAGCGGATCCGGCGTCAGATCGGCGCCGCGGACCTTGTCCATGACCCACGCGATCGGCGAGAGCATGTCCAGGGGCGCCGGATCGTTCCACCGCTCCCGAAACGTGGTGTCGAGCGCGCCCACCACCGGACCCTGCAGCCGCAACTGGACGTCGTGCCACGGCGGATGCTCGCCGTACTGCTTGGCCATCTGCTGCGCCTGTCGATCGCCGCGATGGTTCTCGTCGTCGCGACGCGAGTGGCACAGGTCGATGCCGCCGGCGAACGCGACGTCGCGATCAGGGGCGTCGCGGTGCCGGATCACCACGAGCTTCTGGTGGTGCGAACCGCCGAACCGCACACGCTGGTCGAGCAGCACCTCGCCGCCCGCGGCCTCGATCGCCTCACCGAGATGCTGGTTCTCCTCCTCGCTGTATGCGAATTTGTCCAGATGGGAGCGCCACACCAGACCCTTGACGACGACGCCGCGTTCAGCGGCTGAGCAGAACAGCTCCCGAATCGTCGGTCCGCCGTCGCGCATCAGCTCGTCGGGATCGCCGCGCCAGTCGGTGAAGAAGACGTAGTCGCCCTCGGTGAGCGCCTCGACCTCGTCGACCAGCCGGTCGAAGTAGGTCGCGCCGTGAATCAGCGGCTCGGCGCGGTTACCTGCACACCAGATCGGAATCGTGGTGTTCGGGTTGCCTCGCTCGTCCGCCGTGAGGAACCACTCTGCGAGCTCCGGCACGCGAAGCGGATAACCGGACGCCGCGGGCGGTAAACGCACCGCTGCACCGCCGTCGTCTGTCAGGATCGCCGCATGCTCCTCACCCGCCGCATCATCGCTGTGGCCTGCGCCGTCGTGCTGCTCACGGGCTGCGGGAACACAGCTCCCCCGGCGCAGCAACCGCCCGCGTCGACCGACCCGGCCACGGCCGACGCGGTGATGAGGATCGTGCGCGACACCATGGCCGAGGCGCACCTCGAGGCCGTCATCGTGCGCGTCACCGTCGACGGCGAGGAGGTCCTCACCCGGGCTGTCGGCGACTCGATGACGGGTGTTCCCGCGACAACGAACATGCACTTCCGCAATGGCGCGGTGGCGATCTCCTATGTGTCGACCCTGTTGCTCGTCCTCGTCGACGAGAAGAAGGTGAGCCTCGACGACAAGCTGTCGACGTGGCTGCCCGACGTGCCGCACGCCGACGACGTCACCCTCGGGCAGTTGGCCCAGATGACCTCCGGCTACGTGGATTACGTCATCGGCAACACCGAGTTCGAAGAGGCCCTGTACAAAGACCCCTTCCGGCAGTGGGAGCCCGACCAGCTGCTCGGCTTCGCGACGAGCAAGCCGCTTCTCTACGAGCCCGGGACGAACTGGAACTATGCCCACACCAATTACGTGCTGCTGGGTAGGGCGCTGGAGAAAGCCACCGGCCAGGACATGCCAAAGCTGTTGGAGGACAAAGTGTTGCGGCCGCTCGGGCTGACCAACACCGCGAACTCGTTCACCCCCGAGATACCGGCGCCCGTTCTGCACGCGTTCACCAGCGAGCGCAGGCAAGCGCTCAAGATACCGCCGGGCACACCGTTTTACGAGGAGTCGACGTACTGGAACCCGTCGTGGACCATCACCCACGGCGCCATCCAGACGACGAACGTCTTCGACATGGAAGCCAGCGCACGCGGGCTCGGCTCAGGCACACTGCTGACCAAGGAGTCCTACGAGAAATTCACCTCGACCGACCTGCGCGGAAAGACCCGCGCACTACCCGGGTGCACGACCTGCATGGCGCAGAACGAGGGCTACACCTACGGCATGGGCATCGTCATCTCGGGTGACTGGCTGCTGCAGAACCCACTGTTCGCCGGCGAGGCCGGGGTGATGGCCTACCTTCCGGCCAGGAAGATCGCAATCGCAGTCGCCGTCACATATCGACCCGAGGCATTCGACGACCAGGGCGATTACCGCAACGAGGCCGACACCCTCTTCCGCCGCATCGGCGCCGAACTCGCCCCGGACGACGCACCGCCGGTGCCTCCGAAATAGTCTCTCCCCATGGCACCGCAAGTCCTGTTCATCCACAACGAGCACCTCGCCACCGAGGGGCTGCTCGGCGAGGCGTTCACCGAATGCGGATACGACGTCGCGACATTCGGGGTGGTACCCGCCGAGCGGGTCGACGACCCGGCGGGCGACGTGGTGTTCCCCGACCCGACCCGCTACGACGTGATCGTGCCGCTCGGCGCGCGGTGGCCGGTGTACGACGAGGCGCTGCAG
>DATEIG010000485.1:0-6414 GCA_035279185.1 Mycobacterium sp. | reverse complement strand
GCACGCCGCGATCGGCGGCCGGTTCTCGAGGGAAGCCAAGAACGCGCTCGCCGATGATGTTGCGCGCGATCTCCGTGGTGCCGCCGCCCAACGCCGCCGTCTGCCGGGACAGATAGCGCTCACCGAAGCGCAGCAAGCCTTCGCCGCCTTCGACGACGCCGGCGCTGCCGGAGGCAGCGAACCGTCGAGCACACCGTGATAGACGTGGTCGATCAGGCATTCCTGGACCGCCTTGTGCACGATCGCGCGGCCCGCCCGCTCACGCGCCCGGTCACTGCCGGACTGGCCGGTCGCCGCCAGGAGTTCGACCCAGTCGATCGGCACATCCGTCTTGCCCTCTGCGCCGATGCCACTGGCGAACTCCGAGCCGCCGCCGACCGCCCGGCGCTCGTGGTACAGCTGCCGGGACGCGACGTGCCAGCCCTCGTTGACCTCGCCGACGACGGCGTCGTCACCGAGTTCGAGGTTGTCGAAGAACTCCTCGCAGAACTCGACGGAACCGTTGACCTGTTTGATCCTGCGCAACGTGATGCCGGGGCTGTTGATCGGCACCAGGAACATCGTCAGGCCCTCGTGTTTGGGCACATCCCAGTTGGTGCGCGCCAGCATCAGCCCGTAGTCGGCGGCGAAAGCGCTTGTGCTCCAGGTCTTTGCGCCATTGATCACCCACGTGTCGCCCCGGCGGTCGGCGCGCGTGATCACACCGGCCAGATCCGAGCCGCCGCTGGGTTCCGACAGCAGCTGGACAAGCACTTCGTCGCCGCGCAGCGCGGCGGAGATGTGATGCTTCTTCTGCTCCTCGGATCCGGTGTCGAGAATCGTCGCCGCACAGATCGTGAAGGTGGGGGTGTTGAGGATGACGGGCAGCTCATAGGTGCGCGACACCTCGTCGAACGCCCGCTGGTATTCGATCGGGAGCCCCAGCCCGCCGTACTCGCGCGGGAAGCAGATACCGGCGAAACCGCCGTCGTAGAGCTTGCGCTGCAGTTGCCTGGCACGCTGCCAGGGCGCTTCCTCGCCGCGGTCGGCCTCCGGAGGGTTCGCGGGGTCGATGCGCGGCATGTTCTCCGCCAGCCATGCCGACGCGCGATCGGCGAACTCGGCGGCCGATTCGGTGGTGGCCGGAGCGGACGTCGTCTCGGTCACGCGGACTCCCGTTCCTCGGTGATGGCGTACACCCGCAGGTTGTGTTCCTCGGGCGTACCGAAAAGCGAACGGTCGAGCATGACCCTGCGCAGGAACAGATGCAGATCGTGCTCCCACGTCACACCGATGCCGCCGTGCAGCTGGACACAGTCCTGCAGCATCTTCGGCGCATGTTCGCCCACATAGGATTTCGCGACGCTGACCGCCATGTCGGCCTCGGCCGATCGACGTGCGACCTCCGCGACGGCCGCGCTGGTCGCCGCCTTGCATGCCTCGAACCAGATCTTCAGGTCTGCGTAGCGGTGTTTGAGCGCCTGATACGAGCCGAGCGGGCGGCCGAACGAGTGCCGGTCGAAACCCCATTGAATGGTGAACTTCAACACCGCGTCGAGGATGCCGATCACCTCGGCGCACTGCAGGATCTGCGCTATCTGACTCTGCCTGGCAACCAGCCCCGCCGTTTGCTCGGCCGTCCCGACAGCCGCCGACATGTCGACGTCGACGCCGTCGAAACGCACACGCGCAAAGGACTTCACGAGATCAAGCGACGTCTGCGGCTCCATGGAGAGTCCGGGTGTATCCGTGGGCACGAGGAACTGCCGCGCGACGCCGTCACAGTTTGCAACGACCAGAAGCAGGTCGCTGTCCGCGCACGCCTCGATCCGGTCCTTCACGCCGTCGAGCCGGAATCCCGAGTCGGTCGGCGTCGCGGTCAGGCCGGGTTCCAGCGGGTTCCACGACGCGTCGGGCTCGTACACCGCCCACGTCGCGACCGCCTCACCGCTGATCAGCGATTCGATTGTGTCCTCATGGTTTTCGGGTGCTTCGACGAGGCCGGCGAGCACAGTGCTCACCGGATGCAACGGCCCTGGGGCGACCGTCCTGCCCGCGAGCTCGGCGACCAGTGCGAGGTCTTTGACCCCGTCGCCGGACACCGTGCCGCCTCCGAGCTCCTCGGGAACGAGGAGGCTCGTCCAGCCCAGTTCGGCAGCGCGCGCCCACCAGCCGCGGTCGAACGAGGTGCCTGCCGCGTGTAGTTCCCGCACGCGGCTCAGCGACGCTTCCTTCTCCAGGAACGACTGGGTCGTCGAGGCGAAGAGCAGGACTTCGGGGTTGGTTTCGACCGTCATGCAGGGATGACGACCGCGGGTGCGTCGGCGTTGTGGACGATCTGGTCGGGCACCTTGAACAGGTCGATCATGTTCTTGCCCATGACCTTTCGCTGGCCTTCCTCGTCGAGGCCCTGAAGGTCGTCGACCAGCTTGGTCGGCTCGGCCAGACCCTCGGGGTGCGGCCAGTCGGAGCCGAAGATGACGCGGTCGACGCCGATCAGGTCAGCCATCTTCGCGAAGTCGTCCTCCCAGAACGGCGCCACGTAGACGCCACGCTTGAATGCCTGGATCGGGTCCTCGGGGAATTCCTGCGGCATCTTCTTGTAGGTGCCCTCGAATTGCTTGAACAGGTAGGGCACCCAGTCCGCGCCGTTTTCGATCGACAGGACGCGCAGGTCCTGGTTGCGTGTCAGAGCGCCGTGGCAGACCAGCGCCGCCATCGAGTCCTCGATCGGCCGTTTGCCCATCGACACCATGCGGAACGCCGTCGGCTTGAACGGCAGATATTCGTCGGCAGGTTCCCAGTCATTGAGGTACTCGGCGTAGCCGGAATCGGAGGCGTGCATGGACACCGGGATGCCGGCCTTGACGCACGCCTGCCAGAACGGGTCGAACTCGGGTAGGCCGAACGACCGCGTGCCGCCGACACCCGGCACGGGCGCGGGGCGAACGAGCACCGTCTTCGCGCCCCGTTCGACACACCACTCGAGTTCCTCGAGTGCGCGGTCCACGATCCCGAGGTTGACGACGGGCGTGGAGAAGATGCGGTCTTCGTAGTTGAACTGCCACGTCTCGTACATCCACTCGTTGAGTGCGTGGATGACGTCGGCGATGAGCTTCGGGTCGTCCTTCATCCGCTCCTCGACCAGGCTTGCCAGCGTCGGGAACATCAGCGAGTAGTCGAGGCCGAGTCCGTCCATGACCTCGAGGCGGGCGGCGGGGTCGCGAAACGCCGGAATGGCCTTCATCGGTTTGCCCATGACCTCGCGGAAACTCTTGCCTCCGCTGCCGTGGCGGAAGTACTCCTCCTGGGCGCCGGGCCGGGCCACCACCTCGAACGTCGGGTTGGGAATGTAGTCGCTGACCTGGTTGCGCACCATGATCTTCGTGCGGCCGCGGACCTCGATGTAGTCGATGACGTTCTTGCGGTGGTCCGGAAGGAACTTCGTCAGCGCCTCTTTGGGCTCATAGAAGTGGTTGTCGGCGTCGAACACCGGATAACTGAGCTGGCGAGCAGGCACGATCGCCTCCTGGAAATCTCGTATGGCTGAAGTGGTAATGACATTACCACGTCTGGACCAGCCAAAACACCACCTGCCGAGAAGCTCCTTCTCGGCAGGTCAGGCGGGGTGGCCCGGCGCCATGAGGGCGGCGATGCAGAAGTCGTAGATGTGCGATCCCTCGACGGGGACGCCGCTCAGCTCGGCGCCGAGCACGTGCAGCCGCATGGCGCCGAGGGCGGACTGCATGATGAGGGCGGCGGTGGCGTCCACGTCGAGATCGCCGCGAAACGACCCGTCGGCGATGCCGCGGTTGATGATGTCCTTGATCAGCGCATGGACGGGGGAGAGCACGCGGGCGTACTCGCGCGGCAGGGTCTCGGCGAGGTGGTCGTTGTAGTAGGTCAGACCGCGGTTGACCCTGTCCTGCTTCGTCGACGACGCGGGCTTGCAGATCCTGTCGACCAGCAGGCGCAGCGCCTCGACGGGGACGAGATCGTCTGTGTCCGAGCGCCATACCCGTGTCGACTCACTCATGATCTTGTCGATGAGCGCGAGCAGGAGCTCGTCCTTGGTCGAGAAGTGTTGGTAGAACGACCGCAGCGACGTCTTGGAGCGCTCGACGACTTCGAGCACAGTGAAGTCGGTGCGGCCGGTTTCGCCGAGGATCTCCAGTGCCGAGCGCATGAAGCGCCTCTCCCGCGGCTCGGCTTCGACGCCGGCGGCCTGGGTGGTGCGTCCGCTCGACTTCGCCATGGTAATGACGTTACCGCTTTTGGCGGTGCTCGGTTACTGTTCCCACCCATGACGACAGACTCAGCGCAGTGGACCGTGCAAGCTCTGCTGGACCTCTTCGACGTGGAACCCGACGGCGACAACCGCTTCGTCGCGCAGACCGGGCCTGCAGGCGAGGACGAGCGCCAGGTCGTCGAGGGCACGCAGGTGCTCGCGCAGATGATCGTCGCTGCGGCCAAACGCTTCCCGGAGAAGTCGGTGCGGTCGGTCTATGCGGTGTTCGCCCGTGCGGTGATGGTCGGCGCGGGACCGGTCGAGCTCGAGATCGATGTCGTCGGTGAAGGGCGTTCGACGGCCACAGCGGTCATCGCGGCCAAGCAGAACGGCAAGCGCTGCATCACGGCGACGCTTCTCGCCGATGTCCCGACCGACGACGTGATCCGCCATCATCTGCCCCGCCCGCAGGTCGCGGCGCCCGCCGACGCGAATGTCTCGACGATGCCGATGGACGGCCGCGAGCTGCGCCTGGTCGACGTCGTCGATGTGAACAGCCCCGACGAGGTCGGCCCGCCGGAGCTCTACGCGTGGCTGCACTACGACCCGATTCCCGAACGCGACGATCTCGCCAAGGCTCTGATTGCGTATTTCACCGGCCACCTTGGGATTTCGACGACGATGCGCGCGCATGAGGGGATCGGCACGAGCCAGTCCCACCTGACGGTGTCGACCGCGCCGATGACGGTGTCGGTCAGCTTCCACGAGCCGGTGCGGTGGGACGGGTGGATCCTCTACACCCACGAGAGCACGCAGGTCGGTTCGGGCATGTCCTATGTGCGGGGTGCGGTGCACACCGAGGACGGCGAATTGCTTGCCTCCTTCACCCAGGACGCGCTGATCCGTCCGCTGCGCACCACCGACACTGCGATCAAGGAGCAGTCGAGGCTGTAGCGGATCCGACGCGCCGCCAAAGCGAACCTTTACATATTCTTTCGGAAGTGTCACGCTGGGGTTTGTCGCAGACCGGACACCCCGCTCGCCGAGATTGGACCCGCCTATGTCGCCGCAGACCTTCCGCACGATCTCCAACGGCGGCCGGAAATCGACGTCGGCGGCAGGCGCGCGCGGGCGTGTGGGCACGGTGCTGCGGCATGAGATGACGGTCGTCGGATCGTCCGTCGCGGACGTTGTCGCCTCGACGGGGGGGTGGCTTTATGACCACCGGATGGCGGGGTGGCAGGTCAGTGTTCTGGTCGCCGACCGATCCGGGGAGCGGTCACTGCGCATCTTGGGCGCCGACGTGCTGGACCTGAGCGCCGACCTCGAGGCGGTCACCGACGACCCCGAGTGCGCCTCCACGCTTGCGGTCGCCGCCGACTTGTTCGCCGCAGACCGGCGGGTCAGGCAGTTCGTGTCGGCATCGGAATGCAGTCGCGCCGAGGTGGCGCTGTGGGGCGACCCCGCGCGTCTCGGCGAGAACGTCAACGCCGTCTCCTACCGCCTCAGTGCCGCGGCACGCGCGTTCAAGGCGCAGGCCTTGACCGCTGCAGGCTTTTCCGGCTCGCCGGTGGAGGCGACCGAAGCGCTGTACCGCCGCGGTGTGACCGTGCTGCCGCGGGTCGCCGCTAGATTTTGAGATAGCCCTTCTCCGCGGGGATCTGGGCGGCGGTCACCAGGGACGACGCGTCGCTGGCCAACCACAGCACGATGTCGGAGACGAGATCCGGTGCGGCAAGCGAATCGGTGGGTAGCGCGCCGGGCGAGAAGCTGTGGATGAAGTTCTGGTGGTCGGCGAACATCTGCCACATCGACGCGTCGTTGCCCATCGGGGTGTCGGTTCCGTAGGGATGCACCGAGTTGACACGAATTCCGTACTCGCCCAACTCGACTGCGAGCGAGTTCGTCATTCCGACGACGCCGAACTTGCTCGCGCAGTAGTGGCCGCATCCCGGCACGGCCTTGACGCCCGCCGCCGAACTGATCGTGATGATGGATCCGCCGTTGCCCGCCTCGATCATCGGCGGCACGACCGCCTTGATCGTGTTCCACGTGCCCGTCAGGTTGATGTCGATGACGTCCTGCCACTGCTGCGCTGAAATCTCCCACAGCCGACCCCAATTCAGGACGCCGGCGTTGGCGACGACGATGTCGAGACGGCCGAACTGCTCGATCGCTTCGGCCACCACCCGTTGCTGTGCGGCCAG
>DATEIG010000484.1:0-10088 GCA_035279185.1 Mycobacterium sp. | reverse complement strand
TCCGGCAGTGCCGTCACCGCGGACTTCAGGTGCAGCGCCTTCGTGAGCGGGACGCGAATCACGGTGACGCCGAACGGCTCCAGGTGCGACTGCAACTGCGCGACTCCTTCGGCATTCGTGCGTCCGCCCACGCCGACCCAGACGGTGCCGCCGTGCTTGAGCACATCACCGCCGTCGAGGGTGCCCGGCGCTTCGATGCGCACGACGCGATAACCCTCGGCGCGGACAGCGTCTTCGGCCGCGGGCACCTCGGCCCAGCGCTCGTCGGCGCCGGGCCTGCAGATGATCGCGAGATCGTCGTAGACGACCATGGTGTCCTCGACGAACACGGAGTCGGGACGGTCCGGTGCGGGCGACACCTCACGGGTGGTCCAGCCCGCGTCGTGCAGGGCTGCGACGTATCCGTCCCACTGTCGTTGCGCGAGTTCGGCGTCGACGTCGTCGCTGCGCGGGATATGGGTGACCAGCCCGTCGGCGAGTCGCGGGGACGGTCGTCGGACGAGCGCATGGCGGACGGTCATGAGGCCTCCACCGTATCGGTCTCTTTGGTCTTCGCCCCGCGCAGGCCGAGCAGTCGCATGCCGTGGTAGACGAGCAGTGCCGCGATCGACCCGAGCGCGATGCCGGTGAAGGTCAAACCGCCCAGCTGCCAGGTGAAGTCGGCGATACCGATGATCAGCGGGATGGCGGCTGTCATCTGGTTCAGGGGTTTGGAGAAGTCGACGTCGTTGGTCAGCCAGATCCGCACGCCGAGGATGCCGACGAGCCCGTACAGCACGACGGTCGCGCCGCCGAGCACGCCGGGCGGAATCGCCGAGATCACCGCACCGACCTTGGGGCACAACGACAGTGCGATGGCAACGGCGGCGGCCACCCAGTACGCCGCGGTCGAGTAGATCCGGGTCGCCGCCATCACGCCGATGTTCTCGGCGTACGTGGTGGTGGCCGAACCGCCTCCGAACCCGGCCAGCGTGGTGGCCACTCCGTCGGCGGCCAGCGCACGGCCCATCAACGGGTCGACATCGGTGTTCGTCATCTGGCCGACGGATTTCACGTGCCCGATGTTCTCGGCGATCAGCGCGATGACCGCGGGCAGGAACATCGGCAGCACGGCGAGGCTGAACGTCGGTGTCTGGAATTCCGGCAGCCCGATCCACGGCGCGGCGGCGATGCCCGACGTGTCGACGTCGCCGAGGATCAGCGCCAGCACGTATCCGGCGACGACGGCAAGGAAGATCGCGAGGCGGCCGATGATGCCGCGGAAGAACGCCAGGCAGGCGACCAGCAGCACCAGCGTGACGACGCCGACCACCGGACCCTTCTCGAAGTTGGCCTTCGCCGCGGGCGCCAGGTTGAACCCGATCAGCGCGACGATCGCGCCCGTCACCACCGGCGGGAGCACGACATCGATCCAGTGCGTGCCGACGACGTGCACCACGACGCCGATGAGGATCAGCGCGACGCCGACAGCGATCAGCCCGCCCAGCGCGCTACCGGTGCCCTGCGACGCGACCGCCGCCGTGACCGGCGCGATCACCGAGAAGCTCGACCCCAGATAGCTGGGCAACCGGTTGCCCGTGATGAGCAGGAACAGCACCGTGCCGACCCCGGAGAACAGCAGGGTGGTGGCGGGCGGGAAGCCGGTCAGCACCGGCACCAGGAACGTGGCGCCGAACATCGCAACCACGTGCTGTGCGCCGATGCCGATGGTGCGGGCCCAGTCCAGGCGTTCGTCGGGCGCGACGACGAAGTCCGGGTCAGCCTGCGCTTCCACGTGTTTCCATGTCAGCGGTATCACGATGAGTATCTTGCCTGGGCTTGCGCAGTTCCGCGGTTATCGGCGGGAATGGCTGCGCGGCGACGTGCTCGCGGGGGTCACCGTCGCCGCCTACCTCGTCCCGCAGGTGATGGCGTATGCCACGGTCGCGCGGCTGCCGCCGGTGGTCGGGCTGTGGGCGGCGCTGGTCCCGCTGGCCGTCTACGCGGTCCTCGGGTCGTCGCGGCAGTTGTCGGTCGGCCCCGAGTCGACGACAGCGCTGATGACCGCAACGGCGTTGGCGCCGCTGGCGCTCGGTGACCCGCAGCGGTACGCCGCGCTCGCGGCGGCGGTGGCGCTGCTCGTCGGTGCCATCTGCTTCATCGCGGGCCTGCTGCGGATCGGGTTTCTTGCGGATCTTCTCTCCCGGCCAGTGCTCGTCGGCTACATGACCGGCGTCGCGGTGATCATGATCGGCAGCCAGCTGGGTAAGGTCACCGGTGTGTCGGTCGACGGCGACGAGTTCATCGACCAGGTCCGGTCGTTCGTCACCCATCTCGGCGACGCGCACGTGCCGACGGTGGCGTTGGCCGCTGCTGTCCTCGCGGTGCTGCTGGCGCTGGCGCGGCTGATGCCGCGGGTGCCGGGACCGCTGATCGCAATATTGCTCGCCAGCGCCACTGTCTCCGTTTTCTCACTGCAGCGCAACGGGATTCGCGTCGTCGGCGAGATTCCCGGTGGCCTGCCTACGCCGGCCTTACCCGCGATCGGGCTGGCCGAGATCTCGACCCTGGTGATCCCCGCGGCGGGCATCGCGATCGTGGCCTTCTCCGACAACGTGCTGACGGCACGCATCTTCGCTGCCAAGAACAGCCAGCGCATCGATGCCAACACCGAGCTGCGCGCGCTCGGCCTGTGCAATGCGGGAACGGGCCTGTTGCAGGGCTTTCCGGTCAGTTCCAGTGGCAGTCGCACGGCGCTGGGTCACGCACTCGGCAGCAGGACACAGCTCTACTCGATCGTGGCGCTGCTGTTGGTGCTCGCGGTGATGGTGGCGGGCCGTGGCGTGCTGGCCAACTTTCCAATGGCGGCGCTGGGCGCCCTGGTCGTCTATGCAGCGCTGAAACTGGTCGACGTCGCAGAGTTCAAACGGCTGGCCCGCTTTCGCCGCAGCGAGCTGATCCTCGCGGTCGCGACGACGGTGGCGGTGCTGGTGTTCGGTGTGCTCAACGGCGTGCTGGTGGCCATCGTCCTGTCGATCCTGGATCTGCTTCGCAGGGTGGCGCGGCCGCACGACGCGGTGCTCGGATTCGTTCCCGGGCTGGCGGGCATGCACGACCTCGACGACTATCCGACCGCCCACACCGAACCGGGCCTGCTCGTGTACCGGTACGACGCGCCGCTGTTCTTCGCCAACGCCGAGAACTTCCGTCAGCGCGCCCTGAAGGCCGTCGACGAGAACCCCGATCCGGTGCGATGGTTCGTGCTGAACGCCGAGGCGAACGTCGAGGTCGACCTCACCGCGCTCGACGTCCTCGACAGGCTGCGAGCCGAATTGGAAAGCCGCGGCATCGAGTTCGCGATGGCGCGGGTCAAGCAGGAACTCCGCGACGCCATGGCGGCCGCCGGGCTGATCGACAAGATCGGCGAGGACCGCATCTTCATGACGCTGCCGACCGCCGTCGAGGCCTACCGCAACAGTCGCACCGCATAGACTGCCGCGCCCGATACGACGACGCCCGCACCGGCCAGCACCGAGGCCAGCGGAAGAAGTGCGGCCAACAGAATGCAGCCCGCCAGTCCGATAACCGGAATGACCCTGCCGCGCAACGTCATCGCCGATGCGTTCGCGATTGCGTAGTAAACCAGCACGGTGAACGCCGAGAAGCCGATCGCCGCGCGCACGTCGGCGAATGCCGCGAGCACGGCGACGACGGCGCCGACGGCCACCTCCGCGCGGTGCGGGCCGCCGAACCGGGGGTGCACGGCGGCCAACACGTGGGGCAGATGGCGGTCGCGCGCCATCGCCAGCGTCGTCCTCGACACCCCGAGGATCAGCGACAGCAGCGAGCCGACGGCGGCCACCGCGGCGCCGACACGGATGACGGGTTCCAGCCCTGGGTGACCCGCAGCGCGCACGGCGTCGGCGAGCGGCGCGCTCGACGTCGTCAACCCGGCACCCAACTGCAACCCGACCGCCGATGCGACGGCGGCGTAGACGACGAGCGTGATGCCGAGCGCGATCGGGATGGCGAGCGGAATGGTGCGCCGCGGGTCGCGCACCTCCTCGCCGAGCGTGGCGATGCGGGCATAGCCCGCGAACGCGAAGAACAACAGCCCCGCGCCCTGCAGCATGCCGCCGATTCCGTTGTCGCTCAGTGCCGAACCGGGGTCGAGGCGCACGGTCCAGTCGCCGAGCACGGCCACCACCACCGCGACGAGGACGGCGAGCACGAGCGCCACGATGACGCGGGTCAACACGGCCGACTTCTGGATGCCCCGGTAGTTCAGCGCCGTCAGCGCGACGACCGCGGCGACCGCGACCGCGTGTGCGTGTTCGGGCCACGCGTAGACGCCCACGGTCAGGGCCATCGCCGCACACGACGCCGTTTTACCGACGATGAAGCTCCAGCCCGCAAGGTAGCCCCAGAATTCGCCGAGCCGCTCGCGGCCGTAGACGTACGTGCCGCCGGACTGCGGGTAGAGCGCGGCGAGGCGCGCCGACGACGTCGCATTGCAGTAAGCGACGACGGCAGCGATCACCAGCGCAAGGAGAAGGGTCGAACCGGCTGCTGCCGCGGCGGGCGCAAGCACCACGAAGATGCCTGCGCCGATCATCGAGCCCAGCCCGATCGTCACGGCATCGACGACGCCCAACCGCCGCTGCAGAGCGGGCTTCTCCGGTGTGTTCACCGGGGCTCGATATTAGGCGGGATCCTCCCCGAACACCGACTCGCGGCCCCACACGGTGGCGGCGACGAACACGACGACCGCCAGCACGATCGACCCGACGACGATCAACGGGATGGTCCAGAGTCGGCGGACCAGCAGCGCCGTCTCGCATTCTGCGACGTAGTCGCCGCCGGCTTCGCCCGCCTGCGCCAGGTTGGAGAAATATCCGGTGCCGCATTTGATCTGGAACCCGAATTGATCGAAGGCATTGATGAAGACGGGGAAGTTCAGTGCGAGCAACCCGACGGCGATCATCACGACGCCGAGCACACCGACGTAGAAGGCGCGATGGTGATAGTGGTGCACGTAGCGGTCCTCTCGTTCAGGTCATGCACACGTCGGCGACGAGCAGCACCGGCCACGAGACGATCGCCCCCAGAAAGGACACGACGAGGTCGGTGCCGTCCATCCGATCCAGATGGTCGGTGTGAGTGCTCGACCAGATCGCCCCGATGACGAGGTATGGGGTGCCGAGCAGAAGCGCGACGACGATCAGCTGACCGACACTGACTCGGTAGCCGAGCAACCGTCGTAACGCGTTCGACACGGGACCCCCATCCGGCCTGCGACTCGCTCGCTATGTTAATGGCCATTCTTCCGATCGTGACACGATCGGCAATTATTGATCAGCCCAAGTCCACGGATATGTTCTGTTCGGGTCCGTTAGGGTGATCGCCATGGCGCCCACCCCGCAACCGGGCATCAGGCGACGGCCCAAGGATCGCAAGGCGCAGATCGCGCGGGCGTCCGCGGAGGCGTTCAGCGCGCTGGGCTACCACGCGGTGAGCATGGAGGCGATCGCCGGCCGGGTGGGCATCTCGGCGACCGCGCTGTACCGCCACTATCCGAGCAAGTACGACCTCTTCCGCGACGCGGTGCTGGCGCTGGGTGAGCAACTGGTGGCATGCACGGCGTTCTCCGACGAGGCGGCCGCCGACTCGGAAACGATGCAGCGGATCATCGCCGCGATCATCGACACCGCGCTGGCCAACCGCGAATCCGGTGGGCTGTACCGGTGGGAGGCGCGCTATCTGCGGGGCGACGACCAGACGACGCTCAACGCGCAGATGCGCACCGTCAACCATCGAATCCAGCGGCCGCTCGTGGCACTTCGACCCGGGCTCACCTCGAGGCAGCGCTGGACGCTGTCGTCGTCGATGCTCAGCGTGATCGGCAGCATGGTCGACCACCACGCCAAGCTGCCCGCCGTCCACATTCGGGCGGTGCTGGGCGAGGTCGCGACCGCGGTCTCGACAGCCGACGTGACCGACGTGCCGGAGGAGACGCCGGCCGAGCCCACGCGCAGACCGAGGATCGGCGTCGACGCGTCGAAGTACGAAGCGCTGCTGACCGAGTCGGTGGCGCTGTTCAACCGCAAGGGTTACCGCGACACCACGATGGAGGAGATCGCATCGGCGGTCGGCATGCCGACGTCGGGGATCTACCGGTATTTCTCCGGCAAGAGCGACATCCTCGCCGCGATCTACCGGCGCGCGGCGGACCGGCTGTCGTCGGAGGCCTCGTCGATCCTCGGCGAGGTCAGCGACCCCGAACGCGCGCTGACCGGTCTGATCGACGCGTACGTGAAGAGGTCCTTCGGCCATCCGGAACTCGCCTACGTCTACTACACCGAGCGGTTGCACATGGCGCCCGCCGACCAGAAGATCCTGCGCAACCTGCAGCGGGCGACCGTCGAATCGTGGGTGCGCCTGGTCACCGCCATCCGGTCGGACTGGACCGTCGGGCAGGCGCGATTCGCCGTGCACGCCGCGATGGCGCTGGTGATCGACGTGGGCCGATTGGTGCAGTACGACAACACGCCGGCCTCGCGGGCGATGGTCGGCAAACTGCTCGACCTCACCCTGCTCGGCCGCTACCGATTGCGGACGACGTTGCCCGCCAGGTAGGCGCCGTATCCCAGCAGTCCGATGACCGCCAGCTTGCGCGTCTTGGGTGAGATGAGCCCGAGGCCGATCGCCGTCTCGATGCCGCCGTCGATGTAGACGTGCTTACGGGTTTCGCGAGGGAACGCCTGCTGGGTGATGTCGTCGAACAACTCCGGCCTGGCGAAGTGCGCGACGCCGGCGCCCGCGATGCCGAGGCCGGTGAGTGTCGCGAGGCGCGAACCGCCAGCTTTCTTCTCGGACAAGCCGTTTCCTTTCTCGTTACTTCTTGAGGGAACCGGTGCGCGGGGCATCGGTGGTCGCGATGCACGTTACCGTGCGGTCGCCCTGGGCCCATGAGTCCTCGCTCGGGAACAGCACGAACAGGCCGACCTGCGGGTCCGCCGCCGCTTCGGGCGAATAGTCGGCGAGTTCGGGCCCGCACCTGTTCTGGTACTCCTCGATCGCGAAGGTGCCGGGGAAGTCCCCGTCGGGCATCGTCATCACCGAGAAGATCTCGCCGGCATGCGGTTCGCCGCACGGCGCGGTGTCGACCGTGATCACCAGACCGGACGCCGGTAGCTCCTTGAGGCAGTCGCCCGCCTTCACGTCGGTCGCGCTGACGGTGTCCTTGCCGAAGACCACCAGGAAGACCACGAGCACCACGATCCCGATCGCCCACAGCGCCGACAGCACCAGTCCCGCGATCGCCATGCCGCGGCCGCCCTGGCCCCGCTTGGCGCGGTTGAGCCCGATGATTCCGCAGACCACGCTGATCAGGACGCCGCCGATGACGCCGAAGATCAGCGAGATGACCGCCCACCAGTTGGTGCCGGGAGTCGGCGGTCCGTATGCGCCGGGCGGCGGATAGTGCTGCGGCGGTGCGGGATACGCGCCTGGCGGGGGTGGCGGGTAGCCGCCGGGAGGTGGTGGTGGCGGGTAGCCGCCTGGAGGTGGTGGAGGGGGCGGGGGATAGCTGCCGAACGGCGGCGGCTGATCGGGCGGTGGGCCTGGCGGCATCGTCACGAGAGCAACCGTAGCGCCGCATCGACCGCCAGCACCGGCACATCGAAAGTCTTCGAGCCCAGATCGTGGCGGGCGCCGGTGATCTCGACGACCTCCGTGGCCGCGGGGATCAGCGCTGCCGCATCGCGCAGTTCGTCGATCGACCCGAACGGGTCCGACGTGCCGTGGGTGAACACCGTCGGTGCCGCGATCCGGGGCAGATGCTCGGTGCGGGCCCGCTCCGGCTTGCCCGGCGGGTGCAGCGGATACGAGAAGAGCGTCAGCGCATCGACGCGCGCGGCGCCGTCGGCCACGACCATCGACGTCATGCGGCCGCCGTACGAGTGGCCGCCCGCCACAACGGGTCCGGCGATGGTCGCGCGGACGAGTTCGATCGCCTCCACCACGCCCGCCTGGTCGGCGGTGGCGGAGCCCGACGGCGGACCCTTGGGCCTGCGCCTGCGGTAGGGCAGGTTGTAGCGCACCGCGAGCCACCCCCGTGCGGCCCATTCGTCGCAGATCCGTTTCAGCAGTGGCGCTTCGCGGCTGCCGCCCGCCCCGTGCGTGAGCACGATCGCGCCCGTGGGCTTGCTCGCGGGTTCGTGCGCGATGCCTGCGATGGCCTCGAGATCCGTCACGGTGTCTGACTCAGCCGGAACAGCGGCGACACCGGGCCGTGGCCGTGGCCCAAAGGGTATGCGGCGCGCAGACATTCGGTGACCCACGACTTCGCGAACGCGATGGCGTCGGTCAGCGGGTAGCCCTGCGCCAGCGCACTGGCCGTGGCGGCGGCGAGCGTGTCGCCTGCCCCGTGGTCGTCGGCGGTGTCGATGCGGGTGGCGCCGAACTCGTAGAAGTCCGTGCCGTTGTACAGCAGATCAGGGCTTTCCGGCGACGATCTCAGGTGGCCGCCCTTGACCAACGCCCACTGCGGCCCGAGGGCGTGCAGCGCGCGCGCCGCTTCGCGCTGCGAGGAGTCGTCGACGACGTCGATGCCGACGAGCAACCGCACCTCGTCGAGGTTGGGCGTGACCAAGGTCGCCAACGGGAACAGCTCGTCGCGCAGCGAGTCCACCGCGCTCGGGTGCAGCAGCGGGTCGCCGTGCATCGACGCGCAGACGGGATCGACCACCAGCGGCACGGTGCCCGCAAGGCCCTGCGAGCGCCAGGTGTCGGCGATCGCGGAGATGATGGCCGACGACGCGAGCATCCCGGTCTTGGCGGCCTGGATCCCGATGTCGCTCGCGACGGCTTCGATCTGTCCCGTGATCACGTCGACCGGGATCTCGTGGAAGCCTCTGACCCCCATCGAGTTCTGCACCGTCACCGCCGTCACCGCGACGCATGCGTGGACGCCGAGCAGGGCGAAGGTGCGCATGTCGGCCTGGATCCCGGCGCCGCCGCCGGAGTCCGAACCCGCGATCGTCATCACCCGCGGCGGGGTCTGGCCGCCGGGTGTCAGGGGCAGGAAACTCATGTACATCTCCCTACGCCGGCATTACCCGGTCAGGTTCATACGGTCGACGGCACCTTCGACGAGCTCGAGCCGTCCTCTCAGCGCGCTCGGTGCGCGCTCCCGCGTGGGGTGATCAGGGAGTCTCACGCTATCGCACGGAACAGAAATTGCTGAGGAACAGTTTGTATAGCTAATATATGTGTTTTGGGCTGATACGAGACGATACGTAAGCGAAGATTGATGACGACCGAAATCGAGATGACGAAGACCCCGGTAGTGGCCAACCCCGATGTCGCGGTCGCCGAGACCGCGCGGCGTCGCAGGCGGATCGACCACGACCACCCCTTCTACAAGTGGGTGGTGCTGTCCAACACCACGCTGGGCACGCTGCTCGCGATGATCAACGCGTCGATCGTGCTGATCTCGCTTCCCGCGATCTTCCGCGGCATCGGGCTCAACCCCCTCGCGCCGGGCAACGTCAGCTATCTGCTCTGGATGCTGATGGGATATCTGGTGGTCACGGCGGTGCTCGTGGTGCCGTTCGGTCGCCTCGGCGACATGTTCGGGCGGGTGCGCATCTACAACCTCGGCTTCGTCGTGTTCACGGTGGCGGCCGTCGCGCTGTCCTTCGACCCGTTCCACCTCGGCGGCGGCGCGTTGTGGCTGATCGGCTGGCGGGTCGTGCAGGGCGTCGGCGGCGCGATGCTGATGGCGTCGTCGTCGGCGATCCTCACTGACGCCTTCCCATCCAACCAGCGCGGCATGGCGCTCGGCGTCAACATGGTCGCCGCCGTCGCCGGGTCCTTCCTCGGCCTGCTGATCGGTGGCTTCCTCTCCGAGTGGCACTGGAAGGCCATCTTCTGGGTGGGGGTGCCGATCGGCATCCTCGGCACCGTCTGGAGCTACCGGTCGCTGCGCGAACTCGGCGTCCGCACGCCCGGCCGCCTGGACTGGGCGGGCATCCTGACGTTCGGCCTCGGGCTCACCGTCCTGCTGACCGGCATCACCTACGGCATCCAGCCCTACGGCGGGTCGA
>DATEIG010000483.1:0-11610 GCA_035279185.1 Mycobacterium sp. | reverse complement strand
CGGCCCGCCGTTCTGCAGCGCCGCGATCGCGCACTCGCCCGCGGCCAGACCCGACTCGAGCGCCTTGGAGATACCGGCACCCGAGGCCGGCTTACCGGCGCCCAGCGAGTCACCGGTGAAGAGCACGCCGGGCCGCCACGGTGGCCACGCGGTGAACCCCATCGGCAACCGCCACGCACGAACGCTCTTGTTCTTCTTCAGCTCGTCGATCGGCGGCAGTTCCCAGTCGCCGGGCAGCGTACGGAGAAACTCGCCGAGGAACTGTGTCGCGTTGATCGACTGCCAGTTCTTGTAGCTGTTGACGTAGCCGAGGCCGATGTTGAAGACGCCGTTGCCCATCGGGAACACCCAACCGTAGCCGGGCAGCTGGTCGCCTTGGAACTCCAGCTTGAGGTAGATGTCCAGCGAGTCGGAGTCGGGGCGGTTGGCGTGCATCTCCGAGCGGATCGCGATCGCGGAGTAGCCGTTGTACTCCGAGTCGATCTTCAGGGCCCGCTTGATGGGGGAGTAGGCGCCGTCGGCGGCGATGACCGCGTCGCCGTAGACCTTCTCGCCGCCCTTGAGCACGACGCCGACGACGCGGCCCTTCTCGTCGAGTTCGGGTCCGGCGACCTCGGCGCCCTGACGCACCTCGGCGCCCGCCGACTCGGCGTGCTTGAGCAGCAGAGTGTCGAGGTGCTCGCGGCTGACGGTGTGGCCGTGGTCCGGCATCCCCGGCCGCTTCGGAAACGACAGCTCCCACTGGCTCGGGCTGAACACCGTCACCCTGTTCACGCGGTGGAAGGTGGCCACCTCGTCGGCCAGACCCATCTTCTGCAGATAGCTGACCGCGCGGGCGGTCAACCCGTCGCCGCACGGTTTGGCCCGGGGGAACTCAGCCTTGTCGAGTACCACTACCTTGGCGCCGGTCTGCGCGGCCTGCCAGGCGGCGGCCGACCCCGACGGGCCCCCACCTGCGATGACCAGGTCGTATCGCTGAGTCATAACTCTCGTCTCATTGGTTGGCTTTCGCACAGATAGTACCCAAGTCGTCGCAGGTCATCTGCACGGCCGCAGTGCGCGGTCAGACCCCCCGACGGTGTGTTCGGTCACGGTATGAGCAGGTCAGAGACGCCTGAGCGCGTACAGTGATCCAAATGCGCGGAAGGCCGAAGTCACGCTCCGGTCATGAACCGGGCGTCAAGGTCGACGCTCGCAGTGAACGCTGGCGTGAACACCGCAAGAAGGTGCGGGCCGAGATCGTCGATGCCGCCTTCCGGGCGATCGACCGCCTCGGCCCCGAATTGTCGCTGCGCGAGATCGCCGAGGAGGCGGGCACCGCCAAGCCGAAGATCTACCGGCACTTCACCGACAAGTCCGATCTCTTCCAGGCGATCGGCCAGCGGATGCGCGACATGCTGTGGTCGGCGATCATCCCGTCGGTCAACGTCGAGACCGACTCGGCCCGCGACATCGTCGGGCGGGGCGTCGAACACTACGTCGAGCTCGTCGACCTACACCCCAACGTCGTGCGTTTCCTGCTCCAGGGCCGGTTCGCCGACCAGTCGGCGGCGGCGATGGCCACGGTCAACAAGGGCCGCGACATCACGCTCGCGATCGCGGAGATGGTGAGCAGCGAGCTGGAGGAGATGGAGCTCGATCCGGCGTCGTTCGAGCTCGCCGCGTTCGCGATCTTCGGCACCGCGGCCTCGGCGACGGACTGGTGGCTGGGCGCCGACAACGACAGCCCGCGCCGGATGGCGCCCGACAAGTTCGTCGCGCACCTGGCGACGATCATGATGGGCGCGATCATCGGCACCGGCGACCTGCTCGGGGTGAAGATCGAAGCCGATCAGCCCATCCACACTGCGGTGCGTCGGCAACAGCCCGTGGCCTGATCAGCCGCTCAGCACGAATGCACTGACGGGGTGCTCGCACCCGCGCAGATCCAGTTGGCGCAGAGGCGAATCGGTCATCAGGTCATCGGCGACACCCGATGCGACGAGCAACTCACCGCCCGCGGCGTGCTGTTGCATCCGCGCTGAGACGTTGACGGGATCCCCCAAAGCGGTGAAGTCGACCACGGACTCACCCACGTTTCCGACGAATGCGACGCCCGCGTTCACCGCAACTCCCAGCTCCAGCCAGGGTCCTTCGTCAGTGCCGTAGCCGACCGCTTTCAACAGATCGGCACCCGCCGCGACGGCGCGTCGCCGATAGTCGGGGCCGCTGATGCCGCGCACGAAGAAGGCCATCACTTCGTCACCGATGAGCTTGTCGATCACCGCGTCGTGCCGCAGCAGGGTCCGCGTCGCGGTGATGTAGAACCGGTTGAGCAGCGAGGCGAAGTCAGTTGCCCCACCGCGTCGGCCGAGGGCGGTCGAGCCGCGAACATCGGCGAACAGGATCGCGATGTCGACTTCGCTGCCGCCCGCAGGTAGCGCGTCGCAACACCGGCTGCACAGGTTGGGATTCTTGCGCGACGGGGTGAAGCCTGCGGCGGCGAGAACTCGGCCGGCCAGGCCGCCGAACGGGTTGTTACAGACCTTGCACCGTGGTTCTGACGGTAGGTAACGGAACAGCTTCCGCGCTTTCACCAACGACGCATGGCCGTCGGTCAGCACCGTGTTCCACCCGTTTCGCCCGACCTCAGGCGCGGGGCTGGTGGTGACGCTGGTGATGTCCATGTCGACGATGATCGGCTCCGACGACGGATCCGCACATGGGGCAGGTGCCTCAAATACCCGGGACGCCGCACACTTCAGGTGGAAAATGGGGGAGTGCAACCCACCCGTCAGCTGCGGGAACCCGGCAAAGGCCTGCGCAGAGCCGAATTACTGGCCGCGATATCGCTGGCCATCGACCTCGGGCTGGGCCAGCCGATGGAACACATGCTGCGGTCTTCGTTGATCGCGGCCCGCATCGCCGACCGGATGGGACTCGATGCTCAACAGCGGGCGACGGTGTACTACGCCAACCTGGTCGGCTGGATCGGTTGCCACGCGGATTCCCACGAGCTGTCCGCTCTGTTCGGAGATGACATCGCTTTTCGGGCCGACACCTACGACGTGGACATGGCCGGACTGCCGTTCCTGCGCTTGATGCTGAATCACGTCGGGCGCGGTATGCCCGCGTGGGAGCGCGGCATTCGGTCGGCCGCGTTCGTGCTCACCGCCCGCAATCAGGTCGCCAAGCTCATCAACTCGCACTGTTCGTCGGCAGGGGTGCTCTCCGACAGGATGGGGTTGGACCCGCAAGTCAGTGACGCGCTGACATACATCTTCGAGCGCTGGGACGGCAAAGGTATGCCCAATGGCGCTCGCGGAGAGGACATTCCGCTCGAGATCCACATCGTGCGGCTCGCCGATGTCGTCGAAGTCCACCTCCGCACCCGTGGGCTGGAACAGGCGCTCGACGTCGTGCGCGCCCGACGCGGCACACAGTTCAGCCCCGAGGTCGCCGATGTCTTCGAGCGACACGCGACCGACGTCGTCGACAAGCTGCTCGACGTCGACGTCTGGACAGCGAGTTTGGCGCAGGCACCGGATCGGGGCCGGACGCTGATGGGCAAGGAGATCAACGACTTGCTCGGTGCCATGGCCGATTTCGTCGACCTGAAATGCCCCAGCTCGCCTGGATACTCCCGAAGCGTCGCCGAACTGGCGGCCGCTGCCGCTCGGATTCGGCGAATGCCCGACACCGAGGTGACCCGGCTCTACCGAGCCGGCCTCGTACACGGCTTGGGCAAACTCGGTGTCTCCAACAATATTTGGGAGAAGACAGGAGCGCTCACCACCGCCGAGATCGAACGGATGCGAATGTATCCGTATCTGACGGGGCGGATCCTGAGCCGGGTCGAGGGTCTGGATTCGGTGGTGTCCCTTGCGACCAAGCATGAGGAGCGCCTCGACGGGTCGGGTTTCCCGCGAGGTCTTGCCGGTGCGGAACTGACGGCCCAAGACCGAATGCTCGCCGCGGCTGTTGCCTATCAACAGCTACGCGAAACACGTCCCGGCCGTGCGGCTCTCGAGTCCGAGGATGCCGCGGGCGAACTGCGACGGGACGTGCGCGCCGGACGGCACGATGCGGAATCGGTGGAAGCGGTTCTGGCCGCCGCCGGTCACCGATCGCCGAAGCAGCCGGCCTTCTCGGCGGGCCTCACCGCCCGTGAGGTCGAGGTGCTGCGACTCGTCGCTCAGGGCAGGTCGAACCGCGAGATCGCCGAGGAGCTGTTCATCGCGCCGAAGACTGCGCGCAACCACGTCGAGCGCGTGTACGCCAAGTTGGGGGTCAACAACCGCACGCAGGCGACACTGGCGGCGATCGACCGCGGACTCGCGGGCGCGTCGGTTCCCGCCTCCACGTGATCTCTGCGTTTTGAGGCAAACGCCCCATGCGGTTGCCGATCGTGCGCGTCGATGATCAGGGCCTGATACGAGCCATTGGCTATTACGGAGGCCTCAACCATGACCGAGATCGCAGTGGGCACACCCATCCAGACCGTGCCGGAGACCAAGAGCGGCGGGCGAATCGACGCCGTCGGCGTCAGCCGGCATTCCGGCGGCCGACAAATTCTGCAGAAGCTGTCGCTGACGGTGAAGCCAGGTGAGCTGGTGGCCGTCGCGGGCGGCAGCGGGGCAGGCAAGACCACGTTGTTGGAGACGCTCGCGGGGCTTCAGCCGCCATCGACCGGTCAGGTCTGGCACGACGGCATCGTTCGCGGAGCGCGGTCGAGCATGGATGCCCGCATCGGCTATGTCCCGCAGGACGACATCATTCATCTGGAGATGCCGCTGCGCCGGACGCTGCGCTACGCGGCCCGACTGAGGTTGCCTGCGGGCACATCCGTGGCCGAGGCCGATCGTGTGGTCGAGGAGACCATGAGAAATCTCGATCTGATCGACCGGGCTGAGGTACCGGTACGTGCGCTGTCGGGCGGCCAGCGCAAGCGCGCCAGCATCGCCGTCGAACTGCTGACCCGGCCGACTCTGTTCTTCCTCGACGAACCGACATCGGGGCTCGACCCGTCGACCGCGGCCGACGTCATGCGTCTGCTGCATGGGCTGACCCGGCGAGGAGTCACCGTGATCGTGACGACGCATGAGCCCGCCGATATCGACAAATGCGATCGGGTGGTGTTCCTCGCCCGCGACGGGCACCTCGCCTTCGAGGGAAGTCCCGCCGACGCCCGACGTTATTTCGGCGTCCAGCATCTCGATGAGATCTACGACAGGCTCGCCAACGAGGACAGCCCGCAGATCTGGGCGCAACGACTCACCGAAAGTCGTTCGCAGACAGTGCAGAACGGCCGTGACATCGGGCCGATTCCGGCCCACCCGTCACGCGTGAGGAGCGTAGGCGCGATCCGGCAGTGGTGGCTTCTGACGCGACGCAACGTCGATGTCCTGGTCCGCAACCGGCTTACCCTCGCAATCCTGCTCGGCTCACCGGTGCTCGTCACGGTGATGATGGCGACGCTCTTCAAGCGCGGTGCCTTCGACCCGAGCGGTGCCGCCGACGTCGGACCCGCCCAGATCGTTTTCTGGATTGCGTTCGACGGCTTCTTCTTCGGCCTGACGTACGGCCTGCTGCAGATCGTCGGGGAGATGGCGGTGTTCAGACGGGAACGGTTGGCCGGTATGTCCGTCGGCGCCTACGTCGCCTCCAAAATCACCGCGCTGCTTCCGGTGTTGGCGTTGGTGAGTGCGGTGCTGCTCGGCGTGCTTCGGTTGCTCGACCGCCTTCCTTCGATGAGCTGGCATTCATACGCCCTGTTGTTCGTCACGCTCGTCATCGAGGCGACGTCCGCGCTGGCGTTGGGACTGCTGGCTTCGGCGGCTGTGTCGAATGCGGCGCAGGCGGCCCTGGCCCTGCCGATGCTGTGCTTCCCGCAAGTTCTTTTCGGTGGCGCCATCGTGCCCGTCCACGACATGGCGACCCCGGGGCGCCTGATGAGCTTCGGGCTGGCCAATCGCCACGCGTTCGAGGCGCTCGGCCGTGACCTGGACCTCTACCGGTTCACGACCTCGGTGCCTGCGATGTCGGCCTATCGCGACACCTTCAGCGGTGGCACCGCGGCCAACCTGATCGCGCTGGCGATGTTCGCCGTCATCCTGACGGTCGCGACGGTGTGGGTCCTGCACCGACGGTCCGCACCGGGAGCATCGCATCGATGACGAGATAGTGCGACGCGGCCCGCGAGATCGTCTCGCGGGCCTTCGCGCACCCGCAACAGCGGGACGACGCGAGGTACCCTGGGGCCGACGATTTTCCCGGTACCGCCGTTCCCAGGAGGATGCCACATGACCGAGCCTGTGCACACCCGCGCGCTCATCATCGGCACCGGCTTCTCTGGGCTCGGCATGGGTATCGCGCTGAAGAAGCAGGGCGTCGACTTCCTGATCCTGGAGAAGGCCGACGAGGTAGGTGGCACCTGGCGGGACAACACCTATCCTGGCGCGGCCTGCGATGTGCCGTCGCACCTGTACTCGTTCTCGTTCGCGCCGAAACCGGACTGGGGCTACGTCTTCTCCTACCAACCGGAGATCCTCGATTACCTGAAGGACGTCGCCGATCGCCACGGCCTTCGCCGCAACATCGTCTTCGGCCGCACGGTCGTCCGTGCGCACTGGGACGACGCCGAGTACCGCTGGCACGTCTTCACCGACAGCGGTGAGGAGTACGTCGCCCAGTTCCTGATCTCCGGCGCGGGCGCGCTGCACATCCCTTCTCTGCCAGACATTCCCGGCCTGAACGAGTTCGCCGGCCCGGTGTTCCACACCGCTCAGTGGGATCACAGCGTGGACCTCACCGGGAAGAAGGTCGCCGTCATCGGAACGGGCGCAAGCGCAATCCAGGTGGTGCCCGAGATGGTCAAGGTGGCGAGCCAGGTGCAGCTCTATCAACGCACCGCCGCGTGGATCAAGCCGCGGATCAACTTCGCGTTCCCCGATGGGCTCAAGCGGGCGTTCCGTTTCGTGCCGGGATTGCGCAAGGCATGGCGTGCGGTGACGTACACGACCATGGACAGCCGCGCGATCGCGTTGGCGAAACGGCCGGAGCTGATGAACGTCGCGGCGTGGATGTACAAGGCGAACATGCGGCGGTACGTCAAGGATCCGGAGCTGCGCAGGAAACTGACCCCGCACTACAAGCCCGGCTGTAAGCGAATTCTGATCTCCGACAACTTCTATCAAGCGGTCGCCGACCCGAAGACCGAGGTGATCACCGACGGCATCGAGCGCGTCACCAGTACCGGGATCGTGACGGTCGACGGCACCGAGCGCGACGTCGACGCCATCGTCTGCGCGACGGGCTTCCACGTCACCGACTGGTACACCTACCTCGAGATCAAGGGTGCCGGGGGAGAAGACCTCGGCGACCGGTGGAACCGCGAGGGCGTGATGGCACACCGCGGCATCACCGTCGCCGACGTTCCGAACCTCTTCCTCCTGCTGGGGCCGAACACGGGCCTCGGCCACAACTCGGTGGTGTTCATGATCGAGGCGCAGATCGGCTACGTCGCCGATGCGATCGCCGCCGCGGACAGGGCGGGAGCGGCTGCGCTCGCGCCCACCCGCTCGGCGCAGGACCGGTTCAACACGGAGTTGCAGGACGACCTGTCGACCACCGTGTGGCACACCGGCGGGTGCCAGAGCTGGTATCTCGACTCCCATGGCGTCAACCGGTCGCTGTGGTCCGGCCTGGCGTCGGAGTACTGGCTGGCGACCAGGGAGTTCAAGCCGTCGGAGTACAAGTTCTTCGGTGTCGGCCTGCCTGTCGCGGTTTAGCGGTACTCACCGGAAAGCCTGAGCGCGCGGCTTTCACGGGGGATGATCTGCTGATGCGCGCGCAGGCCACTGATGCTGCGGGCTCAGCGCCGTCCGTCACCTACGACGCGTTCCTGTCCTACGATCACGACGACCAGGGCGCAGCCATCGGGATACAGCGTGCGCTGCACCGCATCGGGCGACGGCTGGGTCAGCTCCACGCGCTGCGGGTGTTCCGCGATTCGACGGATCTGTCTGCCAGCCCGGACCTTTGGGGCAGGGTGTCCGACGCGTTGGACCGGTCGCGCTACCTCATCGTGGTGCTGTCGCCCAACGCCGCCGCATCGACGTGGGTGAACAAAGAGGTGTCGTACTGGTTGGCGGCCCGCGGACCGGACCGGGTGCTGTTGGTGGTGGCCGGTGGCGCACTCGAATGGGATGACGACGCGCGCTGTTTCGACCGGGAACGGTCCGACGCCGCGGTACCCGTGCTGACCGAACCGGGTGTCCTCACCGCCGAACCCCTCTACGCCGACATCGCCGCCGACGCCCCATGGGATCCGGATGCGGCGGTGTTCCGCGACAAGATCACCGGGCTCGCGGCAGCGATCCACGGGAAGTCGAAGTACGAACTCGCCAGCGAGGACGTGGCGGAGCGGCGCCGCTTCCGCCGATTGCGCCGCGCCGCTGTCGCCGCGCTGGCGTTTCTGACCGTGATCGCGGTGGCAGCCGCTGGATTCGCGACGGTGCAACGCCGGGAAGCGATTCATCAACGCAACCAGGCGCAGAGCAACCTGCGGGAAGCGGTGGCTCAGAAACTGGTCGCGGAGGCCCAGGGCATGCTCGCCGGAACCCTGCCGGGCGGCGATGTTCGCGCGTTCCAGCAGATTCTGGCGTCGCGCACTCTGGCGGCCGCACCCGACGACGGACCGCTCTACACCGCGGTCGCGCAGCGCGCGGCGACGGAGAAGATCATCAGCGACTTCTCGACCCAGGTGAACGCCGTGGCGTTCAGCCCCGATGGCCGCAGGCTGGTGACCGGCGATGTCGACAGGACAGTGCGACTGTGGGATGCGACGACCGGCGAACCGCGCAGCCCGCCGCTGACCGGCCACACGGACGCCGTCGGGTGCGTGGCGTTCAGCCCCGACGGGCGCCGGATCGCCAGTGGGGCCGCGGATCACACGATCCGGTTGTGGAACGCCGACAGCGACTCGTTCGACACCGCACTCGTCGGTCACACCGGACACGTCATGACGGTGGCGTTCAGCCCGGACGGGCGCCGCCTCGCGTCGGCGGGCGCCGATGAGACCGTGCGGCTGTGGGACCTCGACACGGGTCGGGCGATCGGTGAACCATTGACCGGCCACGTCGGCGCGATCCGCAGTGTGGCGTTCAGCCCGGACGGGCGACGGCTGTTCTCGGGCGGCGCGGACGGCGTCGTGAGGACCTGGGACACCGATACCCTTCAGCCACTTCCGATTTCGATGGCAGGCCACACCAACGCTGTCATGGGGGTGGCGCTGAGCCCGGACGGACACACGATGGCGACGGCGAGTTTCGACAACACGATACGGCTCTGGAACGCCGACACCGGAAAGGCAATCGGTAGCCCGCTGACCGGCCACGCCCACGCGGTCACCAGTGTGGCGTTCGACCCCGATGGGCGACGGCTGGTTTCGGGGAGCCTCGACGGCACCGTGCGAATGTGGGACGTCGATCCGGTCGGCGCTGGCAGCGTGGTCCTGGCCGGCCATCGCGGCCCTGTGTGGAGCGTCGGGTTCGCCTCCGACGGACAACGGGTCGTATCTGCGAGCGAAGACAAGACGGTTCGGCTGTGGCGTGCCGACGACGCCGTCCTTGTAGGTCACGGCGATCGGGTGACCGGGGTGGCGGTGAGTCCGGACGGCGCGCTGATTGCCTCGGCTAGCGACGATCGCACTGTGCGACTGTGGAACCGGAGCACGCGGCGGCCGGCTGATACACCCCTTGTCGGGCACACCGGCTCGGTCAACGCCGTGACGTTCAGCCCGGACGGGCGCCGGCTGGCGTCGTCCAGTTTCGACGGGACGGCGCGGCTCTGGGATCTCGGTGGCGGCCGCCGAGAGGGTCTCGTGCTCACTGGTCATTCCGGGCCGGTGTGGCGGTCGGCGTTCAGCCCCGACGGACGTCGGCTGGCGACCGCCAGTTCAGATGGCACGGTGCGTGTTTGGCATGCCGACACCGGCCGCCCGTTCCGTCGGGCGCTGGCAGGACACACCGACAAGGTGACCTCGGTGGCGTACAGCCCCGATGGGCATCGACTGGTCTCGGGCAGCTTCGACCACACCGTGCGGCTGTGGGACGCCGACACCGGTGCACCGCTCGGCGATCCGCTGACCGGCAACACGGGGCAGGTGCTGACGGTGACCTTCAGCCCTGATGGTCGGCGGGTGGCCGCGGCAGGCGAGGACGGCGCCATTCGGCTGTGGGACGCCGGAACCGGCAAACCGTCCGGCAAACCGATGGGCGGACACACCGGCACCGTGTGGGCCGTGGCGTTCAGTCCGGACGGAGCCACGTTGGCATCGGCGGGCGATGACGGCACCGTGCGGCTGTGGGACGCGGCGACGGGTCGCGCGGTCGGTGATCCGCTGACCGGGCACACCGCCGCGGTGCTGTCGGTGGCGTTCAGCCCGGACGGCGGCTCGCTGGTGTCCGGAAGCTCCGACGGCACGATCCGGTTGTGGCCTGCCCGGGCCTCGACGCGGGACTTGTGCCCGAAGCTGACCTCGAACATGTCGCCTCAACAGTGGCGCGAGTGGGTGTCGCCGGACATCGCATATCGGCAGCAGTGTCCCGATCTTCCGGTGCCCTGACGCGGGGCTCGGGAAAAAGTTTGCGCGACACGCCCAACCACAAGATGTCGTGTAGCGGCGCAACGTCGGACCCCAGTTGTAGTGTTGGTAGTGCGCAGGCGGTCCCGCGGCGCAGACTCAAAAGACCAGGTGGAATGGGGTTCGTCGTGAGTGATGGCGTGAAGCTGATCGACCGTGTCTCGGCCATCAACTGGAACCGGCTGCAGGACGAGAAGGACGCCGAGGTGTGGGACCGGCTGACCGGCAACTTCTGGTTGCCGGAGAAGGTTCCCGTGTCCAACGACATCCCGTCGTGGGGAACGCTGACCCCGCATGAGAAGGAAATGACGATGCGGGTCTTCACGGGCCTGACGCTGCTGGACACCATCCAGGGGACGGTCGGCGCCGTCAGCCTGATTCCGGACGCGATCACCCCGCACGAGGAGGCCGTCTACACGAACATCGCGTTCATGGAGTCGGTGCACGCGCGCAGCTACAGCAACATCTTCTCGACGCTGTGCTCGACCGCCGAGATCGACGACGCGTTCCGGTGGTCGGAGGAGAACCCGAACCTTCAGCGCAAGGCCGAGATCGTCATGCAGTACTACAAGGGCGACGAGCCGCTGAAGCGCAAGGTGGCCTCCACCCTGCTCGAGAGCTTCCTGTTCTACTCGGGGTTCTATCTGCCGATGTACTGGAGCAGCCGCGCCAAGCTGACCAACACCGCCGACATGATCCGGCTGATCATCCGCGACGAGGCCGTGCACGGTTACTACATCGGCTACAAGTACCAGCGCGGGCTGGCCCTGCTCGACGAGGAAAAGCGTACGGAGCTCAAGGATTACACCTATGAGCTGCTCTTCGAGCTCTACGACAACGAGGTCGAGTACACCCAGGATCTCTACGACGAGGTCGGGCTGACCGAGGACGTCAAGAAGTTCCTGCGTTACAACGCCAACAAGGCGCTGATGAACCTCGGCTACGAAGCGTTGTTCCCGCGCGACGAGACCGACGTCAATCCGGCG